>DATIRG010000298.1:0-5026 GCA_035470005.1 Lutibacter sp.
AAACAGTCAAGGAAAGCAAAGGGGTGGAAGCCAAGCTGCCATCAAAGTTGATGGCATGGTGTTGAAACCTGAGAAATTTTCCGAAAATCTTTCCCTGTCGGGCTCTTTGGAAGCCAATGAACAATTGGAATTGAGAAGCGAGATCTCGGGAATTGTTGAAAAAATTAATTTTAAGGAAGGAAGCAAGGTTTCAAAAGGACAGATCCTTTTTCAGGTTAACGATCTTGAATTAAGGGCTCGTTTGGCAAAAGCGCAGACGGCTCAAAAATTGGCATCCGAAAATGTACGCAGGGCAAAATTGTTGTTGGAAAAAGAGGCTATTAGTCAGGAAGAATATGATATTGCTGATGCCGATTTTCAATTTGCGCGTGCAGAATCACAATTGGTCGCCGCACAATTGGCAAAGGCAACCGTTAGGGCGCCTTTTTCGGGAAAAATTGGTTTGCGCTATATTTCTCAGGGAAGTTATGTAACGCCATCTACACCAATAGCAAGTTTGGTGAATACCGATCAATTAAAAATCACTTTTTCCATTCCCGAAAAATATTCATCCCAAATAAAGCTTGAAGACAAGATATCTTTTACAACCTCAAATTCTAAAGAGGTACAAACAGCAACCATTTATGCCATAGAGCCTGAAGTTGATATTGCTACCCGTACCTTAAAAATGCGTGCCATTGCCAACAACAGTGAGGGAAAATTAATTCCCGGAACCTTTGCCAATGTGCTGCTTCCGTTGGAAATTGTAAATGATGCACTGTTGGTGCCTACCGAATCGCTGATTCCTATTCAAAATGGCAAAAAGATTTTTATTTCAAAAGGCGGACTTGCCAGAGAAATCATTGTGGTAACCGGTTCACGTACTGAAAATTCAGTCATTGTATTGTCGGGATTAAAAGCCGGTGATACCATTCTGACATCAGGCGTCATGATGCTTAAAAATGATTCGCCTGTTAAAGTGAATCTCAGTCAACCTGCATCAAATTCCAAATCGTAATGAGTTTATCGACCATAAGCATAAAACGCCCGGTACTTACCATTGTAATGAATATTGCAATTGTATTATTTGGGATTATTGGTTTCACGTATCTTGGCGTGCGGGAATTTCCTTCTATTGATCCGGCACAGATATCCGTTCGCACCAATTACACCGGAGCCAATGCCGATATTATTGAATCGCAAATTACAGAACCTTTGGAAAAGGCCATCAACTCCATTGATGGAATACGAAATATCACTTCTTCCAGCAACCAGGGTTCAAGCAATATCAACATAGAATTTAACCTGGATAAAAACCTTGAAGAAGCCGCAAATGATGTGCGCGATAAAGTGTCACAGGCAGTACGAAGCCTTCCGCAGGATATTGATGCACCGCCGGTAGTTTCAAAGGCCGATGCCGATTCGGAACCAATTATTTCCATGACCGTACAAAGTGATGTGAAAAATGTTTTGGAACTTTCGGATTATGCCGATAATGTGATTGCTCCGCGTTTGCAAACAATCCCCGGAGTGAGCAGCGTTCGGATTTGGGGGCAGCGAAAATATGCGATGCGACTGTGGATAGATCCTTTAAAACTGGCTTCTTACGGAGCAACAGTAAGCGATGTTAGGGCCGCGTTGGCTTCCCAGAATGTGGAACTTCCATCGGGTAAATTAACCGGTGCCAATACAGAATTGGCCGTAAAAACCATCGGGAATCTTTCCACTGAAGAAGAATTCAACAATATCATCATCAGGGCCGACGGGGAGAAGGTCATTCGCCTTAGCGATATCGGTAAAGCCTCTTTGGAAGCCGAAAACCTCGAAACCAAATTAAGCGATTCGGGACAGCAAATGGTTGCCATGGCTATTATTCCGCAGCCGGGAAGCAATTATATAGATATTGCCGATGCATTTTACAAGCAGTACGAGCAATTGCAAAAAGATTTGCCCAAAGATTTTAAATTAAACATCGCCATTGACAATACTGTTTTTGTGAAAAAAGCCATCACAGAAGTTGTTGAGACGCTGGCCATCTCCATCATTTTGGTGATTTTGGTGATTTACCTGTTTTTCAGAAACTGGTCCATAGCCTTAAGACCGCTGATTGATATTCCGGTTTCCCTGATTGCTACATTTTTTATTATGTGGCTGTTCGGTTTCTCTATCAATGTGCTTACGCTTCTTGCCATTGTGCTGGCAACGGGACTTGTGGTAGATGACGGAATTGTGGTGACCGAAAATATTTTCAAAAAAGTGGAACAGGGAATGAATCCGATTGAAGCTTCCATAAAAGGCTCTAACGAGATCTTTTTTGCGGTAATTTCCATTTCGGTAACCCTTGCGGCGGTATTTCTGCCTGTAATTTTCCTTGAAGGATTTGTGGGACGGCTGTTCCGTGAATTTGGGGTGGTGCTTGCTGCGGCAGTGCTGATTTCCGCTTTTGTGGCATTGACTTTAACACCGATGCTTAACGCCTATTTGATGCGTCCCGGAAAACAGGAAAGATCAAAATTCTATAATTTTACGGAGAAGTATTTTGTAAAAATGAATACGTCTTATGCCGAATCACTTCGGGCATTTTTGAATAAGAAATGGTGGAGTTTTCCAATTCTTGCAGCTTGTTTAATTATTATAGGCGTATTTTTTAACTTGCTGAAAAAGGAAACAGCGCCTTATGATGACCGGAGTTATATCGGATTAAGTGTTTCCGG
Source organism: Lutibacter sp. (assembly GCA_035470005.1). GTDB lineage: Bacteria > Bacteroidota > Bacteroidia > Flavobacteriales > Flavobacteriaceae > Lutibacter. Next base: position 2,694 of record DATIRG010000298.1, read on the forward strand.
CCCTGAAGGTGCTTCCTACGATTATATGGATGCCTTTATGAGCGAGCTTACCGAATTGATCAACGATTCCATTCCCGAAAAGAAAGTGAGCCTTGTGATTACCTCACCAGGTTTTGGTTCGTCTTCCGTGAACAGCGGTTATGTGCGTATTGCTCTTGTGGAACCTGGCGAAAGGGAACGGTCGCAAAAGGAAATCGCCGCTGATTTAACGAAGTGGACAAAAAAGTATCCAAATGCCCGTACCAATGTGTCTGAATCTCCCACTATTTCTGTAGGCCGACGCGGTGGAATGCCAATTCAATACATTATTCAGGCACCGAATTTTCAACAACTGGAGAAAAAGATTCCGGAATTTATGAAAGAAGCGGAAAATGATCCCACTTTTTCCAATACTGATTTAAACCTGAAATTCAACAAACCCGAAATATATGTGACCATCAACCGTGAAAAGGCCGAAAGTTTGGGCGTTTCTGTACTTGATGTGGCGCAAACCCTGCAGCTTTCTTTAAGCGGACAACGTTTCGGTTATTTTTTGATGAATGGAAAAAAATACCAGGTGATGGGTCAATTTGACAAAAAAGACCGTGCTGCCCCAATGGACTTGACTTCCATGTTCGTTAGAAACAATGACGGATTGCTTATACAGCTCGATAATCTGGTAACTACCGAAGAACAAAGCAGTCCACCTCAATTATACCACAACAACAGGTATATGAGTGCCACGGTATCGGCCAGTTTGGCGCCCGGAATGAGTATCAACGACGGAATAGACGCCATGGAACGCATTAAGGAAAAAGTGCTTGGTGAGAATTTCACCACCGATCTTGGCGGGGAATCGCGGGATTTTGTGGAAAGCAGTTCCAATACGATGTTTGCATTTGGGTTGGCCTTGCTGCTTATTTTCTTAATCCTTGCCGCACAATTCGAAAGTTTTATAGATCCGTTTATCATCATCCTTACCGTTCCAATGGCAGTTGCAGGGGCTTTGTTTTCCCTTTGGCTGTTTGGGCAGACCTGGAATATTTTTAGCCAGATTGGTACGGTGATGCTCATTGGGCTGGTAACCAAAAACGGTATTTTAATTGTGGAATTTGCCAATCAGCTTCGCGAAAAGGGAATGCCAAAACGTGAGGCCATCCTTCAGGCTGCTGAAACAAGATTAAGGCCTATTCTTATGACAAGTCTTACCATTGCTTTGGGCGCATTGCCAATCGCAATCGCCTTGGGCGCAGCTTCCACAAGCAGAATAGGAATGGGTGTGGTAATCATTGGAGGCACTATGTTTTCCCTTGTTTTAACCTTATTTATAATTCCTGCGATGTACCTGATGTGGTCAAGAGAGAAGAAACACCGTCCTGAATTTGACAAACCTGAAATCCAATTAAATGAATAAGATACTTCCCTTTTTTGTGCTGTTTTTCATCGCTTCAGCAGCCCGGTCGCAGGAATTGCTGACGGTTGAAGCTGCAGTGAAAATTGCCTTGGAAAACAATTACCAGATAAGAATTGCAGCCAACGAGCTAAAAATTGATCAAACAGGCGTTAGTGCCGGGAACGCAGGGATGCTTCCAACGGTTGGCGCTACCTTAAACAATAACAACAGCATCCAGAACAGTTCACAAACCCGTGCCGACGGAAATACCGTTGAACTTGATAACGCCAAAAACAACAGCCTTAATTATGGGGTTGTTTTGGATTGGACCTTATTTGACGGTTTCAAAATGTTTGCGCGATTAGACCAATTGAAAGAACTGGAAAAACTGGGCGATGCCCAATTAAAACAGGCTATTGTCACCAAGGTAAGCGATGTGATGATCGGTTATTATGATTTGGTGCAGCAACAACAACAACTTGCTGCTTTGGACAGCACCATGGTTATTTCTGAACAACGTTTGAAACTTGCCGATAACCGGTTTACGATTGGTAAAGCCTCCAAACTTGAAGTGTTGAACGCAAAAGTGGATTTAAATACGGATATGACCACCATCCTTAGGCAAAAGGAATTGTTTGCGAATACGAAGATTCGACTGAATGAAATCCTTGCGCGCGACACCAAAATCGATTTTAGCGTGATCAATGAAATATCCTTAGCCGAGCAACTTTTTTTACCTGAACTTGAATCCCTGGCGCAACAGCAAAATCCGCTATTGCAGGCACAAATCATCAACAACAATATTGCCCGTTTGCAGTTAAAACAGGTGAAGGCATCACGCTACCCAACCATAACCGCCAGTACCGGATACGTTTTTAGTGAATCTGAATCAAGTTTGGGTTTCACCACCAGCACCAATTCGCGGGGATGGAATTACGGATTTAGCGCCAAACTGAATCTT
>DATIRG010000299.1:0-3518 GCA_035470005.1 Lutibacter sp.
GTTCAAATACAAATTTTTCTGTTTCAAGGTTGCCCACGGATAAATATTGTTTAAGAATATGAAGTTAAGTCCGCTTAATAGCACCACTAAAATTACCAATGGCCTAATCACTCTTTTTAATGAAATTCCTGCGGATTTGATGGCGGCAAACTCATAATTTTCGGCCAAAGTGCCCAAAGCCATAATGGAAGAAAGTAAAATACCGATTGGCAATGCAGTGGGCGTAAGGATAAGCCCCAAATATCCCAAAAATTTTAAAATGAAAAATATATCGATGCCTTTTCCCGCAATTTCATCAAATGCCAGCCATAAGGCCTGCATAACAAGTACAAACAGCACCACAAAAAATGTGGCTAGAAAAGGTTGTAGAAAGCTTTTTAAAATGTATTTGTCAAATATTTTCAACGCTATTATTTTGGTTCAGAGATGGTGTATTTCTTTTGATTTTTGTATTTTACTCTGTCAAAGATAAAAAGGTTTTCTGATATAGGTTGATTTGTTTTGAAAGATCTTATATTTAATGTGGTAGTTGTTCCATTTTCACCGGTTTCAATGATATTATAGATATGCTTTGTATTGGCATCAATACCAACTAAAACACTTTTAATTTCGGAATTGCTGTCAATTGGGGTTAATTTCACATATTGTATTTTAACACCTTTTACAGTTTTTAAAGCATCCATTTTAAAAGTATAGCCAGTTTTATAAAAGGAAAACATTTTCGAAGGTGTAATGTTTTCTTCCTTATTTTTGGATGGATTTTGAATAATAACTTCTTCATCTTCGTGAATGATCAAATACACCTTTTTTCCGTCAAAAATTTGTTCAGTTCCCATATAATTTAGGTTGTACAAATTGCCTTTTAAAGTTACGGTGCCTCTTGTTTCCTGATGTACATTCGCTTCTTTATTGTCTAAATTATGGTTAAATTCAATGTAGATATTTTTATACCCTTCAATCTTTTTAGCAACTTCATCCAACAATGCTTTTGCTTTAGCCGATTCCTGGCTAAATGAGGTTAAACTAATGAGTAAAAATGCTATTAAAAATGTTATTTTTTTCATCTTATTATAATGTTCTTATGACAATTATATGATTAATTATTTGCTTCGTAGTCCAACAATTTGTTCAGTGCCATTTCATCCGGAATCAAAACCTGTCTTGCTTTGCTTCCTTCAAACGGACCAACAATTCCGGCGGCTTCTAGCTGGTCGATTAATCTTCCGGCTCTGTTGTATCCTAACTTTAGTTTCCTTTGCAATAACGATGCCGAACCTTGTTGTGCATGAACAATAACCAAAGCGGCATCCCTAAATAAATTGTCTCTTTCGCTGATGTCTATATCAAGGTTAGTGCCAATCTCGTCCCCGCTATATTCGGGCAACATATAGGCATTTGCATAGGCGCGTTGTGATCCAATAAATTCTGTTATTTTTTCGACTTCCGGTGTATCAACAAAGGCGCATTGCAATCGTATCAAATTATTTCCGTCGGCATAAAGCATATCACCTTTACCAATTAACTGGTCTGCACCCGAACTGTCTAAAATGGTCCTTGAATCTATTTTTGAAGTTACCCTAAATGCCGCTCTTGCAGGAAAATTCGCTTTAATAATACCTGTAATAACGTTAACGGAAGGGCGTTGCGTGGCAACAATTAAATGAATTCCAATGGCACGGGCCAATTGTGCCAAACGCGCTATGGGTGTTTCAATTTCTTTGCCGGCGGTCATAATTAAATCGGCAAATTCATCGATAATCAATACAATATAGGGCAAAAATTTATGTCCGTCATTCGGATTTAATTTACGCAATTTAAATTTAGCGTTGTATTCTTTGATGTTTCGAACCATTGCCAGTTTCAATAAATCGTAGCGCATGTCCATTTCAATACACAAGGAATTCAGTGTATTGATAACTTTGGTGGTATCGGTTATGATGGCGTCATCGGTATCGGGCAATTTTGCCAGATAGTGTCGCTCAATTTTATTAAATAAGGTAAGTTCCACTTTTTTAGGATCGACCAATACAAATTTAACTTCTGCCGGATGTTTTTTGTACAACAACGAAGTTAAAACCGCATTTAAACCAACCGATTTTCCCTGACCTGTAGCACCGGCCATTAACAAATGCGGCATTTTTGCAAGATCAACCACAAATGTTTCGTTGGAAATGGTTTTTCCAAGCGCTATAGGCAATTCCATTTCTGAATTCTGAAATTTCATTGAAGAAATTACTGATTTCATAGAAACCATCGTCGGTTTTTTATTGGGAACTTCAATTCCGATGGTACCTTTTCCCGGGATTGGCGCAATGATACGTATTCCTAAAGCGGAAAGCGATAACGCAATGTCATCTTCTAAATTTTTAATTTTTGAAATTCGAATACCGGCTTCCGGTACAATTTCATATAAGGTAACTGTTGGGCCAACCGTGGCTTTTATGCGGTCGATGCCAATTTTATAATTGTTAAGCGTTTCAACAATTCTGTTTTTGTTGGCTTCTAATTCTTCCTGGTCTACCGAGATGCTTTCATTATAATCTCTCAATAAATTTAAGGTTGGAAATTTGTAATTTCCCAATTCCAATGTTGGATCAAACTCACCGAAATCTTTTACCAGTTGGTTTGATAAATTTTCATCCACTCGGTTTTCTTCAACAATTTTTTCCACAGCGATTGCCACTTCTGCTTCTGATTTTAGTTCTGGAACAAAATCGGAATCATCTTCTTCATCCAAATAATTTTCAGGAAATGTTGATATTGGCGTTAAATGTTCGAGCGACAATTCAAGCGGAGATTTGAATGCTTCTTCTTTTTTTTCTTCAACTTTTATAGTTGATTGAGCAGCATTTTCTAAAGAATCAACTTCAATTTGAATGTCGTCGATGTTCTTTTTCAGTTTGCTTTTAACCAATTCGGGTGTCAATTTAAATCGGATAACCAGATAGGAAATCAGTAAGAATATCAGCGATAAAAGCAGTCCGGTTTTTCCTAAAAACTGTTGAAGGTAATTGCTCAATTCAAAACCTACAACACCTCCAAGAACTGGGTTTTTCGAGACCAAAAAAGCCAAAGTGATTGATAGCCAAATCATTCCCAAAACTCCCCAAAACCAATAATTTCTGATGCGTTTTAAACCGCCTTTAAAAAAGACCAATAAGCCGGTAAAAAACAACAATACAGGTAAATAAAAAGTGGCGAGTCCAAAACCATTTTCAATCAATAAATGGCTTAAACTTGCGACAATTTTTCCCAAAATGTTTTTTACAGAAGCATCTTTGTCAGTAAAATTTGCCAACTGGCTTTGATCTTCTTGTCCGTTAAACAAAAAGGAACTGAAAGAAGCTGCTAAAAAAAGTGCAAAAAGCATCAGAAACAATCCTAAAATTGTTTGTGTGAGTCGATTTTAAAAAAATGCTTTTATTCCTTGAAAACGAGGCTTTCTCGGTGTCTTAACGGTTGATTTAGTAGTTTTGGCCATTCAAATAATTATCTCACAAAAATATAAAATTAATGCT
>DATIRG010000300.1:0-1576 GCA_035470005.1 Lutibacter sp.
GGAATTTAATGTTTCCGCCCAATGCTTCACGCCATTTGCTAAAAACCAATTTGTTGGCAATATTCAGCTGAAAATGATACCACCAGCCATTTTTTTGGTAAGGTTCGTATTTTTTTCCCAGGTTAAGTGACCAAAAGAAAAGCATCCGCTTGATCCCTTTTAAATTACTTCCTTTGTCCACAATTTTGTCGTAAATTTTTTCCAGTAATCTCGGCACCACAGGTATAAAATGAGGTTTCACTTCCCTTAAATTATCACCCAATTTATCGATGGATTCCGCAAAATAAACTTCAAATCCCATATACTGATAATAATACAAGGCAAAGCGTTCAAAAATATGGCAAACAGGCAAGTAGCTTAAAACCATATAGTTGCCAGGTGTAAAATCCAACGCTTTGGCGCTGGTAAAGGTGTTTTCCACGATATTTTTATGGGAAAGCATCACCCCTTTTGGTGTGCCCGTAGTTCCGGAAGTATAAATGATGGTTGCTAAATTTGTGCTGGGAACCTGTTTTTTTAACAATTCCACTTCAGGTTGATTGCTTTTATCTTCACCTAATTTCAATAGCGAATTCCAGCTTGAAATTCCTTCTACTTCATCAAAAGAATAAATATCCTTTAATTGGGTTTGGTCTTTTATTTTTGAAACTTTTTTTGCAAGATCTTCATCAGAAACAAAGCATAAAACGGCATCGGAATGGTTGATGATGTATTGAAAATCGCTGGAAGAAATGGTAGGGTATAAGGGCACATTCACCGCACCGATTTGTAAAACGGCAACGTCTAAAATACTCCATTCAACGCGATTTGTGGAAGTTACCACCGCAATTTTATCGTTGGGTTTTACGCCAAGCCGCAACAAAGCCCTGCTGATGCAGTTTGCCTGATCAATATAACTTTGGGTGGAAGTTGAAATCCACCGATTTCCAACTTTGGTGTTAAAACACTTTTGCTGCGGATTGGTTGCCAGTTGGTGGTAAGCAAAATCAAATAATCGTGTACAATTGTTTGCCATAAATTATGATTGATGGCGCAAAATATAAATAAAAAAGGATTTCACAAAAAATGAAATCCTTTTTTAGATTTTAGTTATTCGAAATGGAACGTCCAATATGTGGCCATCAAGACCAAATTATGCTGCTTATTTAATTCCTTGCTGGTTTCTAAAAACGCCGGCAAATAACAATCCGCCAATGATACCCATTAAAATAAAAGCCACTTGTTCATATAAATTATCAGCAGTGATTATTGATGAGTTTAAAAATGAGTTGCTTAGCCCCATAAAAGATTTACTGCCGGGTACAAGCATCACGAGGCCTTGTGTAAGATAAACTGTTTTTGGAGATTTGGTATACCTGCTAAATAAACTACTTATTGCAACAGCAGCTACCGTACCAATAAAAGTGCTCAATAAAACGCCTGATGCTGAAAACGTTACTGTAACAAAAAAAACGAACACGGCAGTAAGCACGCCTAAAAACATATCCTTTTTACGTACCTGAAAAATAGCCAAAAGGCTAATTGAAAAAAGCGGAAGTCCACAAAACATAATACAGCGAGGCATGTCAGTAGTATG
>DATIRG010000301.1:0-5252 GCA_035470005.1 Lutibacter sp.
TTTGCTCTGAAAACTGCCACTAAATACTCAAAATTAAATACAGTTCTTTCTAATATTGCATCCTTCGCGTTAAGTTTTTTAGGCACAAACTGTTAAGTATTCAAACTTTTAAATTCCAAATTCACCTTTTTTTAACAAATAATTCCCAATGCAGCAAAATGATAAAAATAAACCGTTATTTTTGTGCAGCACATGAAAATTATAGAACAAATAAAACAACCCATTCTTGAAGAAATGGAACTCTTTGAAAGCAAGTTCAAAGAATCCATGGCTACAAAAGTGCCGTTGTTAAACCGAATTACCCAATACATTGTAAGGCGAAAAGGAAAACAAATGCGTCCGATGTTTGTTTTCTTGGTGGCTAAAATGGTTTCGGGCGGCAGGTTTGAAGAACGCACCTACCGTGGCGCTTCCGTTATTGAGTTGATCCATACCGCAACCCTGGTGCATGATGATGTGGTGGATGAAAGCAACAAACGCAGAGGCTTTTTCTCTGTAAACGCCTTGTGGAAAAACAAAATAGCGGTGCTTGTCGGAGATTTTTTATTGTCGAAAGGCTTATTGCTCTCCATTGACAACAATGATTTTGACATCTTAAAACTAATTTCGGTGGCCGTTCGGGAAATGAGCGAAGGGGAACTGCTGCAAATTGAAAAGGCGCGACGACTCGACATTACCGAAGAAGTTTATTTCGAAATCATCCGTCAGAAAACAGCCACTTTAATTGCGGCCTGTTGTGGCATTGGTGCGGCTTCAGTGGGCGGTTCGGCGGAAGAAATAGAGAAAATGCGGTTGTTTGGGGAACGCATTGGCATTGCCTTTCAAATTAAAGACGACTTGTTCGATTATACCGATGAAAAAATAGGGAAACCAACAGGCATCGACATCAAAGAACAAAAAATGACCCTGCCGCTTATTTATGTACTGAATACCTGCACCAAAGAAGAGCGCGACTGGCTGATAAAGTCGGTTAAAAAGTACAACAAAGACAAAATACGTGTAAAAGAAGTCATTGCTTTTGTAAAATTAAAAGGCGGTATCGAATATGCCACGGAAAAAATGAAAGTATACCGGTCTGAAGCTTTGGAATTGCTGGAAAATTATCCGCAATCTACCTACAAGGACTCCCTGCTGACCATGGTAAACTACGTTATCGAGCGTAAAATTTAAACAGCGTTTGCCAGTTTAAGGAGTTCTTCCAAATGTTTTCTTGAATTCGACAAACGGGGCACTTTATGCTGTCCGCCCAACTTGCCTTTAAGTTTCAGCCAGTCATAAAACAACCCTTTTCTTGCACAATTGATCACAGGCATTGCCAGGGTCATGTTATGGTAGCGCTTGGCTTCATAATCTGAATTGGCCGATTTAAGTGCATTGTCCAGCAATTCCGTAAAATAATTCAGATTTTCAGGAGGCGTTCTAAATTCGATCAGCCATTCGTGGCCGCCGCTTTTTTCATCAACCATAAAAATAGGGGCAACCGTAAATTCACAAACTTCGGCACCGGTTTTTAAACAGGCTTGCTTTAAGGCCGTTTCGGCATTTTCAATAATCAGTTCTTCGCCAAAAACATTGATAAAATGTTTGGTTCTGCCCGTAATCCTGATCCGAAACGGATTCAGTGAGGTAAATTTTACGGTGTCACCAATCAGATAACGCCACAAGCCGCCATTGGTGGTAATCACCATGGCGTAATTGGTATTGAGTTTTACTTCGGAAAGCGGGATGGCCACAGAATTCTCACCTTCATAATGGTCCATCGGAATAAATTCGTAAAAAATGCCGTAATCAAGCATCAGCAGCATATTAAACGAATTGTTGATATCCTGTATGGCAAAAAATCCTTCAGACGCATTGTAGGTTTCGTAGTATTTAAATTCGGCTTTCGGAATCAATTTTTTAAACTGTTCCCGGTACGGATTGAAATTGACGCCGCCGTGAAAATAGACTTCCAGGTTGGGCCAGACTTCCAGAATGTTTGTTTTTCCGGTCCTTTCCAACACGTAGTTCAACAGCACCAGCATCCATGATGGCACACCAACCAAGCTCGTAATGTCTTCATTGATGGTCTCGTCAACAATGGCTTTCATTTTGCTTTCCCATTCGCCCATTAAGGCAGTTTCCTGTTTTGGCGCACTGCTGTAATCGGCCCAAAAAGGCAGGTTTTCTATAATGATGGCCGATAAATCGCCAAAATAAGAGTTGTTGTCTTCATAAACGGCACTGCTTCCGCCCAAACGCAGACTTTTTCCCGTAAAAAGCTTGGCGTCCTCATTGTTGTTGAAATACAGGCACAACATATCTTTTCCTGCTTTAAAGTGACAAGCTTCCAGCGCTTCTTCACTCACGGGAATAAATTTGCTTTTAGAATTGGTGGTGCCGCTCGATTTTGCAAACCACTTGATAGGCGTAGGCCAAAACACATTTTGTTCCCCTTTTCGGGTGCGTTCAACCAAGTGTTCAATCGATTCATATTGCTGGATAGGGACTTTTTTCGCAAATTCGGCATAGGTGGTAATTTCAGAGAATTGATATTTTTTCCCTATTTCGGTATCCTGGGCTTTCTCCACCAATTTACGCAACAATTCTTCCTGAACATCAATGGGATATTTTAAAAACAACTCCATTTGATGTTTTCGCTTTTTCAAAAACCAGGAAATTATTGAATTAACTATTGGATATGGCATATTTTATTAAGTATCTTTAGGCTTTAAAATTACTAAAAAATTACGATGCAATACCATACTGTTTTAAAAAAGATGATGACGGAGTTAAATGAACCCGTGAACTATTATTTGGAAGTGGAAAATGATTTTCTGAATTTGAACCAGCTGCTGGGACGTATTATCGAAATACAATTTGAAGGCTATCAATGTATGAACTGCGGAAAGGAAAAGAAGATTTTCAGACAGGGGTTTTGTTATGAATGTTTTTATGAAAGTGCACGGGTAGGCGACTGGATTATGAAACCCGAACTGAGTACGGCACATTTGGGCATCAGCGATCGTGATCTGGACTATGAAGAAAGCGTGCAATTGCAGCCACACATTGTGTATTTGGCCTTGTCCAGCAACATAAAAGTGGGCGTTACCCGAAAAACCCAGGTGCCAACAAGGTGGATAGACCAGGGCGCAACAAAAGCCATTGAGATTGTAGAGGTTCCCAACCGCTATTTGGCCGGTATTACAGAAGTTGCCCTAAAAGACCATGTGGCCGATAAAACCAGCTGGCAAAAAATGCTGAAAAATGAAATCGCAGAACTCGATTTAATTGAAGAACGTGAAAAGTTAAAGCAATACATTCCTGCTGAAGCCTGGCCTTATTTTTTGCCCAACAACGGCAAAATCACCGACATCGAATATCCGGTTATAAAATATCCCGCCAAAATAAAAACGTTGAACCTGGACAACACACCAGTTTTTTCAGGAAAACTGACGGGCATCAAAGGACAGTATTTATTGTTTGAAGATGGCACTGTATTTAACATCAGAAACAGCGAAGGCTATAAGGTGCAGTTGACGATTAAATAGGCCCCCTAACCCCCGAAGGCCCCCTAGCCCCCAAAGGGGGACAGAGCGTTAAAAAAATGTTCAGTGAACATTTTTAGCGATAGGGCCAGATGGCGCGTTGGCCGTTAAAAAAATGTACAGCGGACATTTTTGGCGATAGGGCCATGTCGTGTTGGCAGTTAAAAGTTAAAAGTCACCACAATTAACTCCCCTCTTGAGAGGGGCTAGGGGTGTGTAAAAACATGAAGGGGATAAAAATTTAATAAAAATCAGACAACATAAATCAGTGAATTTTGAATGATAAATTTTAGATTTGAAAAGTTAAAATATGAATTTACATAGCATCATAAAATCCTTTATCGTAAGTATAATATTTTAAAAGCGTTAAAAATTTTTGAAGCCTTGGAGAAAATTTAGCTTTTAAAATATGGTTTTTAAAGAGTGATTTTTTCAATCAATCTTTAAAAAATACCTGACGAGAAAGTGCCTTTTCTTTTGGTTCGTTTTCTTTGGGCAAGCAAAGAAAATGAACAGAAACATGAATAAAGTTTAGAATACTGTTTTAACTTTCAATATGATTGAAAAAACAAATCCGATTTATTTTTTCAGAAAATCATTCAATAATGACATAAAGTTATTGAAGATAGTTGAATTTTGAAAGTTTGCCCCTAACTTACCTGAATACAAATAAAAATATAGCAAATTATGTTTATTTTTGCTTATTAACAGATAACACACAAAAAATGACAGCATATATTTTTCCGGGCCAGGGAGCCCAATTTACAGGAATGGGACTCGACCTGTACAACAATTCTAAGTTGGCAAAAGACCTGTTTGAACAGGCGAATGAAATTTTGGGGTTTCGCATCACAGATATTATGTTTGAAGGCACTGCCGAAGAATTGCAGCAAACCAAAGTAACGCAACCTGCGATATTTCTGCATTCGGTAATTTTGGCCAAAACTTTGGGAACGGACTTTAAGCCTGAAATGGTGGCCGGACATTCTTTAGGCGAATTTTCAGCCTTGGTGGCCAATGGGGTTTTATCTTTTGAGGACGGACTTAAATTGGTATCTAAAAGAGCTTTGGCGATGCAAAAAGCTTGTGAAATGCAGGTTTCTACCATGGCAGCTGTTTTGGGACTGGAGGATGCCATTGTTGAAGAAGTATGTGCCAGTATTGACGGTATTGTGGTTGCGGCAAATTACAACTGTCCGGGCCAATTGGTTATTTCGGGAGAAATTGAAGCCATCGACAAAGCTTGTGCGGCGATGATTGAAAAAGGGGCAAAGCGCGCCATTAAATTGCCTGTTGGCGGTGCTTTTCATTCTCCTTTAATGGAACCTGCAAGGGAAGAACTGGCCGAAGCCATCAACAATACCATATTTCATAAACCCACTTGTCCCGTTTACCAGAATGTGGTGGCCGAAGCAGTTAAAGATTCCGTAGAAATTAAAGAAAATTTAATCCTTCAGTTAACGGCGCCTGTGCGCTGGACACAAACCATACAACAAATGATTGCCGACGGCGCCACAGAATTTATTGAAGTCGGCCCTGGAAAAGTGTTGCAGGGTCTGGTACGTAAAATTGACAGAACCGTTGCTGCAAGCAGCGCGGAATAGGCCCCCTAGTCGGCCCCCTAACCCCCGAAGGGGGACAGAGCGTTAAAAAAATGTCCAGTGGACATTTTTAGCGATAGGGCCAGCCTGCGCGTTGGTAGTTAAAAAAATGTTCAGTGAACAT
>DATIRG010000302.1:0-2100 GCA_035470005.1 Lutibacter sp.
ATGACAAATGACAAGGGGTTGTACTGCACCACCCAGGCATATTTTGGCAGTTTTTCCACAAAAAATGATACGGGATACATCACGGCCGAAATGTACATCAACAGCTGCATGCCAAATCCGACCAAAATGCTTAAATCCCTGTATTTGGTGACCATGGCCGAGATGATCATTCCCAGGCCCAGACCCAACATCCCCATAATGAGGACCATGACCGGAAACATTATGGCGTATTCATTGAGCCTGATGTCGGCACCATTATAATAGTAATAAGCAAAAAATGCCATAAAAATAAACAGCTGGATTCCGAACCGCACCAAATTGGAAATCACCGCCACCAGCGGCATAATGAGCCGGGGAAAGTACACTTTTCCAAAGATGCCCGCATTGGCGGAAAAGGTGCTGGAGGTGCCCGAAAAACAAGCCGTGAAATAGTTCCAGATGGTGATTCCTGCCAAATTGAATAAAAATGGCGGTACACTGCCTGTTGATATATTGGCGACATTGTTAAATATCAGGGTAAATATGATCGACGTGAACAAAGGCTGAATTAAATACCACAAAGGTCCGAGGATGGTTTGTTTGTAGGCTGTGATGATGTTTCTTTTCACAAAAAGCATCAGCAAATCACGGTATTGCCAGACTTCTTTAAGATTTAAGCTGAAAAGTTTGTTTTTTGGGGTTATTTCAAACAACCAATCGCCGTTATTTTCCGTGTTGCTGTGCATAAAATGGATTAATTCTCAACGCTTTAGCGGTTGTGATTTGTATTGATTTTCTTTTTTGGTTTTTATTAAGCAATTTAACGAGGGTAAATATAGGATATTGCTTGGGAATTTGGAAATTGTTTGTTTTATTTTTTGTTTGGTCGTGCGGTCGTGCGGTCTTGCAGTCACTTTTTCATTTTTCCCCAACCCTAAAGGGTGATGAAAAAGCAGGTGTTCCTGTTTTCTTGAAATAAATCCCTCCCTTTAGGGTCGGGGTAAAGGATTTATTTTTGATAATTTTGTTTTATTTTATGTTTATTACACACCCCTAGCCCTCCCGTTCTAATCCCGATAGCTATCGGGACGGGACAGGCTTCTCGAGAGGGGAGTTAATCGTGATGAACTTTTAAATTTAATATTAAAATTCATTTACCAATTTTAAAAAGTTTTCGGGATTTATAATTCCTAATTTACTTTTTTTATAATCTTTGGTATTTCTTGTGATGATCATATCAATTTCACCATTTAATTCCGCCGAATAGTTTTGCAGCGCATCTTCAAAGTCTTTAAATTCTGAATTTAATGCAACTGTGATTGTATTTTTGTCAATCACGAGCACTTCCAGGATTGACAGTAATGTTTTTAACTTTTCGATTACTTTCTCTTGCTTTGCTTTTTGACTTAACAAATAATAGACATTGCTAATAATGACTGGTGTCACAAAACCGATGACGACTTTTTTTTCACATAAAGACAGCACTTTTGCAGCATTTTCAGAAAATGGCTCTCTGTCAAAAAAGAGATCAAGAATGACATCGGTATCTATTAAAATACGCTTCATTTGGTTATAAATATTTTTCAGCTAACTTTTTGGCCAATGCTGTTTTATAATCAATAAGGGTGTCTGTATGGAAAGTTCCTTTTAAAGATTTGACAATGGGCGTTAGTTCAATCTTGTTTTCACTTTGCTCTTTTACCAATATCTTTAAATAATTTTCAACAATGCTTGATAGGCTTTTTTCCTTGTTTTTAGCATATTTTTTAGCCTTTTCAATCACGGAATCATCAATTGTCAAAGTTAATTTAGTGCTCATCTTTTTAATTTTTTAATATACAAATATAATAAAAAAATAATTACACGTGTTAATTATTTATTATTACCACGTGTGTATTTTTACTTTGTTAATTGGTGTCAGGTAATTTTTTGGTATTGCGGTCGTGCTGTCGAGCTGTCAAATTTAATTCAAAATTTTAAATATTAACTTTTAACTTTTCAAAGCCCAACGCGCCGGCTGGCCCTATCGTTAAAAATATATCCCATACATTTTTTTAACGCTCTGTCCTCCCTTTGGGGGTTAGGGGGCCTTGTTCCAGTCTAACACACCCCTAGCCCCTG
>DATIRG010000303.1:0-4876 GCA_035470005.1 Lutibacter sp.
CACCATCATACATAATTGCCTGATAGCCTCCAAAATAACCTCCAAAACCAACTTTATGACCTTTTGCAATTAGCTTTTTAATAACTTCAAAAGAAAAGCCGCTTTCCAATTTAATTTCACCGCTATCTGTTACTTTTTCGCCGGTTGGAGATGATGATCCAATATGTTCTATTCGAGGGGCATCGCCTGCTTCTTGTAAATTCATTCCAAAATCAATTAAATTCATTACAATTTGAACATGACCCTGTGGCTGAAAATCGCCTCCCATAACACCAAAACTAACAAAAGGCTGTCCGTTTTTAGTAATAAATGCCGGAATTATAGTATGAAATGGCCTCTTTTTTGGCTCATACGTATTAAAATTACCTTCTTCCAAACTAAATAACTCACCTCTGTCTTGCAACATAAAACCTAGTTTTGGCGGCACCATCCCAGATCCCATTCCTCTGTAATTACTTTGTATCAGGGAGATCATATTTCCGTCTTTATCGGCTGCGGTTAAATAAACAGTGTCTCCACCGCTAATTTTCCCCGGATTGTACATCCCTGCAACATCTTTTATCAATTCTTTTCTTTTTTTTGCATATTCTTTTGAAACTAACTCTTGAACAGGAACTTTGGCAAAATCCATATCAGCATAATACATAGCCACATCTTCAAATGCAAGTTTTTTTGCCTCTGTAACAATATGAATATGATTTTCTGAACCATATTCAATTTTTGAAAAATCATATTGTTCAATAATATTTAACATTTGTAAAGCTGCAATCCCTTGTCCGTTTGGTGGTAATTCCCAAATATCATAACCTCTGTAATTGGTTGAAACCGGCTTTACCCATTCAGATTTATGGGTAGCCAAATCGTTATAATTCAAAAAGCCACCTTGCTCTTTTATAAACTCAGCAATTGTCTTTGCAATTTCTCCTTTATAAAAGGCATCTCTTCCGCCTTTGGCAATTTTAGTGTACGTTTCTGCCAAATACTTATTTTTAAAAATATTTCCTTTGGAAGGTGCTTTGCCATTTATGCCATAAGTATCCATCACATTAGGGAATTTTGAAGCCAAATTAGGAATGGATCTCTGCATATAATATCCAATCAACTCGGTCACAGGGAAACCTTCATTTGCATATTTTATAGAAGGCGCTAAAATTTGATTCATCGGAAGTTTTCCAAATTTTTTATGCAACTCAAACCAACCATCAACACAACCTGGAACACTGACTGGCAATGGGCCTAAAGATGGAATTTTTTTGTAACCATTGTCTTTGAAATACTGTAAAGTAAGTTTTTCAGGTGATCTGCCGCTCGCATTTAAGCCATAAAGTTGTTGGGTTTTTACATCCCACACAATAGCGAATAAATCGCCTCCAATACCACTTCCTGTCGGCTCCATTAAGCCTAAGGCGGCATTTGCGGCAATGGCTGCGTCTATTGCTGATCCGCCTTGTTTTAAAATTTCTAATCCTATCTGAGTTGCCAAAGGATGGCTTGTTGCTACCATGCCATTTTTAGCAATTACCTCCGATCTTGTAACAAAGTTAGAACCTGTCAATCTGTCTTGGGCATTTATCTGGTGGACAGATAATATGACTAAAAAAACAATGAAATATTTCATAAAAATTACTTGTTTAAGGTTGTTCTTAACAAAAATAATTTAATTATTTAAAAATAAGCATCTTAAAGACCTAAATTTGGAATATAATTTGTTATAGTTTTTAAAAAAACAACATTATGAAAACAACAACATCCGTACTGCTCCTCTTTTTATTAATCATGGGATGCAATTCAACCAAAACCGCGAAAACAAGCGATGCAAGCCTTCCCAAAGAAGCTGTAAGAATCGCCAATGACAGTTTGGAATATGAAATCATTATTATGGATATTGGGTTTGAGACTTATTTGAATACCATCGCCAAACCAATGAATTTTTATTCACAGGAATATTATGAAACCAAAAATCGTTTTTATGTTACTGAGTGGAATATTAGAGCCCGAAATCCTTTAAGATACCGCAGCGATATTTATGAAAACGAAATAGATTACGATTTCAATGTTGATTATGGTTTAGAGGTAAATTATAAACTTTATAATTATTTTAAATTTGTGGAGTACAAATACAGGCAACGATTTTTTTAGCGCTTTAATTCTTGGGTTTCAATTGCATTCTTATAATCAAATATCCTAAAGATCCTGCAACAAGAGAACCTAAAATAACGCCCATTTTCGCGGCCGCAATAAAAGCTTCATCAACATAAGCCAAATTGGTAATAAACAAAGACATGGTAAATCCTAGTCCTCCCAAAATACTCACACCCAATAATTCTTTGTATTTTACGCCTTTTGGTAAATCTGCAAACTTAAATTTAATGGCAATATAGGAAAGTAGCATAATACCAATGGTATTTCCAAAAACCAGCGCCATCGCAATGCTTAAAATAATATGACTTGAGTTTTCCAATCCGCTAAAACTTAAAACAACGCCTGCATTTGCCAAGGCAAAAATTGGCATAATCACGTACCCTACCCATCCATGAAGCGAATGTTCCAAATGTTGCAGCGGAGATTGCACTTGGTTGCTAATAGTTTCAATCTCATCAACAATCGCTAATTGTTTTTTGTTAAGCAATTGAGGATTTTTGTATTTGTAGCCTTTGAAAGTCTGAAGTTGGGCCGATAATTCTTTCTCGTATTCACTTAAATTAATTTCCCGGTACATTGGAATGGTAAACGCCAATAATATTCCAGCAATTGTTGGGTGCACTCCAGATTTTAGAAATAATACCCAAACCACAAATCCCATTACGAAAAAAAAGTATTTTGAATACAAATGCTTATAGCTTAAAAATCCAAGCACTCCAACTATTAAAATGGCGTAAGTAATTAAATCCCACTGAATGTTTACGCTGTAAAAAATCGCAATCACCAATACAGCACCAATATCATCAACAATGGCAAAGGCCGTTAAAAATATTTTCAATCCCAACGGCACCCTATTTCCCAATAATTTTAAAATTCCCAGCGTAAAAGCAATATCTGTCGCCATTGGAATTCCCCAGCCTTCAGACCCAACTTTTCCTTGGTTGAAGAATAAAAATATCATCACCGGAAAAGCCATACCTCCCATGGCAGCAAAAATAGGCAAAGATGCTTTCCTTAAAGTGGTTAATTCGCCCGCAAGCACTTCGCGTTTCACTTCTAAACCAATTACAAAGAAAAAGATGGCCATTAGCCCATCATTAATCCATAAAATCAACGATTTTTCCAAGTGAAAACTTGTATTCGCAAATCCAACTGTAAATTTATAACGCCATAATTGGGTGTAAGTATCACCGTAAGGAGAATTTGCCCAAATTACGGCCAAAATAGAAAATGCAAACAACAACAAACTTGCTGTTGTTTCTAAGTGCATAAATTGATTTAGCGAACCGCTAACTGCTTTTATTCTTTTCTTCATAATTCAGTTCGCAAGATAAGCCCTTTTGAAACAAAAAAAAAGCCTTCTAAATAGAAGGCTCTAATATTAATATCAATTTTACTTATGATTAAAGTTGCGGACCTGCCACCACCAAAGCTTTTCCTTCTTCGGTATCTGTATATTGTTCAAAGTTTTTAATGTACAATCCGGCCAATTTTATCGCTTTTTCTTCCCATTCAACAACATTGGCGTATGTAGTTCTAGGATCTAAAATATCACTTACTTTCTCTAAAGATTTTGGGGCTTTCAAATTTAAGAAAGGAATATGCACAGTTTCGGCTTTGTCAATTGAACCATCAAGAATAGCATCAATAATGGCGCGTGTATCCTTCAATGATATTCTTTTTCCTGTTCCGTTCCAGCCAGTATTCACAAGGTATGCATTCGCATTGTGCTCTTTCATTTTTGAAACCAGTGTTTTAGAATACATAGTTGGGTGCAATGTTAAAAACGCTTCACCAAATGCAGGAGAAAAGGATGGCTGTGGTTCTGTAATTCCTCTTTCTGTACCTGCTAATTTAGAAGTAAATCCGCATAAAAAGTGGTATTGTGCCTGGGCATCATCCAAAATAGATACTGGAGGCAAAACACCAAAAGCATCGGCAGAAAGATAAATTATTTTGCTTGCGTGGCCAGCTTTTGACGGCAACACAATTTTGTTTATATGATAAATTGGATAAGAAACCCTTGAATTTTCAGTAATTGTGTGGTCATAAAAATCAACTTCACCATATTCGTTAACGGCTACATTTTCCAATAAAGCATCTCTTTTGATGGCTCTCCAGATGTCTGGTTCGTTTTTTTCGCTCAAATCGATTACTTTTGCGTAGCATCCGCCTTCAAAATTGAAAACGCCATTGTGATCCCAACCATGTTCATCATCGCCAATTAAATAACGTTTTGGATCAGCAGATAGCGTGGTTTTTCCAGTTCCTGACAATCCGAAGAAAACGGCAACATCGCCTTTTTCTCCAACGTTGGCAGAACAGTGCATAGAAGCAATTCCACGAAGTGGTAAATAATAGTTCATGATAGAAAAAAGTCCTTTTTTCATTTCACCACCATACCAGCTACCGCCAATCAATTGGACTTTTTCAGTCAGGTTAAAAACCACAAAATACTCTGAATTCAATCCATGTTCTTTCCATTTCGGATTTACGGTTTTGGAACCGTTCATGACTATAAAATCTGGTTCTCCAAAGTTTTCCAATTCGTAAATTGAAGGTCTGATAAACATATTAGTTACAAAATGGGCTTGCCAGGCCACTTCCATCACAAAACGAACTTTCAATCGGGTGTCTGAATTTGTTCCGCAAAACGCATCAACAACATATAATTTTTTTGAAGTAGAAAGTTGGTCCAACACCAAAGCTTTTAAGTCGTTGTAAACTTCCAACG
>DATIRG010000304.1:0-11115 GCA_035470005.1 Lutibacter sp.
TACCTTTGCTGATAATGGTGTTTTATTTAGTTGCGCTTGGTTGCTATGGACAATCTCAAGTGAAATTTGATAAGATAGACATTGCTAAGGGACTTTCGAGCAATAGAATTTCTAGTATTGTAAAAGAGAAGGGAGGCTTTGCCTGGATAGGTACGGATAACGGATTGAACAGGTATGATGGCAGTGAATTAAAGGTTTTCAACAAGCAAAATAGTTCAATTAGTTCAAATTCCATAACGGATTTATTAATAGACAGAAAAGGAAGGTTATGGATTGCCACACTTGATGGTGGCTTAAATCAATACAATCAGGAAAAAAACACCTTTAAAGTTTATAAAAAAAGAGCGTCAGATAAATCTGCACTTCCCTCAAACCACCTGTTCACCTTATTTGAAGATTCGAAAGGGAATCTTTGGATAGGGACAGAAAACGGCTTAAGCGTATACAAGGAATCCTCCAATACTTTTATAACCTACAGCCGAAGTGAAATTGATCAAAACGCCATAAGTAACGACATTGTTACAAGTATTTTTGAAGATTCTAAGGGAATTATTTGGATTGGAACTTTTGGTGGAGGTTTAAATAAATTTCATCAACAAACCAATAGGTTTGAAACGGTGAATAATAATTCCGCCATCTTCACTGATTTTATTCACACAATTAATGAACTGGACGAAAAAACATTGTTGATTGGTACGAAAGGAAGCGGATTGTTGAAGCTAGACAAAAACACCTTAAAATTCAGTGATTTTTTTACGGGTCCTTTGGCGCTTAATAACCCACCAGGCATTATACGTTCGGTTTATAAAGACAGTAAAGAGAATTTTTGGATTGGAACAGACGGCAATGGCATTTTTAAGATTGACCAAAAAATAAAGAACAAGCCTGCCATTATCAATTACCTTCATAATGCACAATTTGATGCATCGCTCTCCGGAAATGCTGTTTATGAAATTATGGAAGATGATGAATCCAATATATGGATCGGCACGGCCTGGAATGGCATAAATATTTTAAACCCCAATTATAATTATGAATATATATTTAGCGACATCTTTGGAAAAAATTTAACGCCGGTTTTATCAATTTACAAAAATGAAAAGTATTTATTTATAGGACTGGACGGCGAAGGTTTAACGGCTTACAATCTGGAGAATAAAGAGGTTAAACAATTTAACAGTAAATTTAAATCATCCATTGGTGGAGAATATGTTCAGCATATTTATGAAAGTAGGGACGGAACTATTTGGATTGGAACATTTGCCAATGGATTGATTAAGTATGATGTAAAAACACAAACTTTTAAACAATATAAACATATCCCAAACAATCCTAAATCATTAAGTTTTAATGATGTCAGAAGTATTGTGGAAGATGATTTTTCCAATTTATGGATAGCAACCTGGGGCGGAGGGCTTAATTATTTTAACAGGGAAACAGAGGAATTTGTGCACTATCGTGAAAACAAAAATAATCAGGAAACTATTGGCAGCGACAATATTCTTACCATAAAAAAAGACGGAAACCAATTATGGCTGGCCACATTTGGCGGCGGTTTAAGTTGTTTTAATACAGACACCCAAAAGAGCAAAAATTATAAGTATGATGAAAAAAATTCAAAATCCATAAGCAGTGATTATGTTTTTAGCCTGTTATTGGATGCCAATGCCAATTTGTGGGTAGGCACTTCGGGTGGCGGAGTCAATCTTTTTAGCACAAAAAAGAAGGAGTTTAACAGGTTTGAAAATAATGAAGATATCAGGTATCAATCAATTACCGGTTTGGTTGAAGACAACAATAACCATATTTGGTTAAGCTCTAAACGTGGTATTTATAGATTTGACAATCAAAAACAGACTTTCACCGATTATTCTAAAATTGCTGGGGAATATAATATCAATGCCGTTTTTAAAGATGAAATAGGCTTGCTTTATTTTGGCACTACCATAGGCGTCGTTCGATTCAATCCCAACACCCTGCTGAATGAAAATGTACAACCTCAAGTGAAAATCACCAATTTTAAACTTTTTAATAAAGAACTTCCCATAGGAGAAAATGAAATTCTCACCAAAAGTATTGGTTTTGAAAAACAACTAACCTTAAAGCATAATTTAAATGTAATCACCTTCGAATTTTCCGCTTTAAGGTTTCCTTTCGCCACCAAATGCGAATATTCCATAAAAATGGAAGGATTTGATGAAGACTGGAGAAATATTGGTGAGGACAGAACTGTGACCTATACGAATCTGTCTCCGGGTAACTATACATTTATGGTGAAAAGCCGAGAGAAAGGAAGCAGTTGGGGAAAAACTTACACTTCCTTGGAAATTGAAATATTAAAACCTTTTTGGCTAACGTGGTGGGCAATCGTATTTTATGGGATTCTAATAATTTTAACTTTCTACCTGTTCAGAAAATACATCATCGCTTGGGAACAAATGAAAACCAATTTAAAATTGGAAAAATTCAACCATGAAAAAGATATTGAGATTTATAATTTAAAGCAGCAATTTTTCACCAACATTTCTCACGACATAAGAACTCCTGTGACACTTATTTTGGGAGCTGTTAATAGAATAATAGGAAGCAGTGAGATTAACGAGAGTGATCAAACAAGCCCAATAAACACCATAAAAAAGAATTGTAACCATTTAATTAAATTGATGAATGAATTATTGGACTTCAGAAAATTAGACCAAAAAAAGTTAAAAGTGACCAATAATGATTTTGTTAAGTTTTGTAATGAAATTTATCTGTCATTCACAGAAATGGCCTTTCAAAAAAATATTGAATTTATTTTTGAAAGCACAAACCCAAAAATCGAACTTTGGTTTGATAAAAACGACATAGAAAAAGTACTCTACAACATCCTGTCAAATGCTTTTAAATTTACGGATAATGGCGGTGTCATTAAGATTTTAATTTCTGAAACTGCAACTGAAGTTCAATTGGAATTAATCGATAAAGGGATTGGAATTTCCAAAAAAGATATGTTGAAAATTTTTAACCGTTTTTATAAACGTCAAAATTATGACAGTATCAAAAGTGAAGGTTGGGGACTTGGGTTGGCTATTGCTAAAGAAATAATTGAACGCCATCACGGTGAAATAAGTGTAGAAAGTAAAAAGGGGCAAGGAAGTAACTTTAAGATACAATTAAAAAAAGGCAAGGAACATTTCAACGCAACAGAAATTGATACAAATGAAACCGGCAGCGAGGACATTGAAAATTATTTTATTGACAAATCCTTGCATATTGATAAAACGGAAATAAATAACAACCTTGAAATTATACCCGCCAAAAAGCAAAACATTCTGATTGTTGAAGACAACCCGGATATTCGAAAATATATTGCAGAAGTTGTTTCTGAGGAGTTTAACATTATGGAAGCTTCTAATGGGAAGGAAGCATTGATACTGGCAAACAGCAAAGCAATCGATTTGATCATTAGTGATGTGATGATGCCGGTAATGGATGGAATTACATTGACCCGACAAATAAAAGCAACGATGGATACCAGCCATATTCCTGTGATATTATTAACGGCAAGGTCTTCTTTTATACATAAAATTGAAGGATTTGACACTGGTGCCGATGATTATGTTTCAAAGCCTTTTAATGAATCGTTATTGATGAGCAGAATTAAAAGTGTTTTAAGAAACAGACAATTACTGCATCAGAAATTTGAGCATAAAGAATTAATTCCAATCAGCGAGTTGAACTTAAACAGGGCAGATGAGGAATTTATGAAAAAATTAATTAAAGTTATTGATACTCATATTCATTTAGCGGACCTGAATGCGCAATTTGTTTGTAATGAACTTGGAATGAGCCACTCTGTAGTCTATAAAAAAATTAAAGGTTTGACGAATATGACGTATGTTGAGTTTGTTCGCGATTACAAATTAAAGACTGCTAAAAATCTAATTGCCAACCATCACTTTTCTGTTTTGGATGCCTGTTACCATGTTGGATATTCTGACAGAAAATATTTCAGTAAATTGTTTAAAAATCATTTTGGCAAAGTTCCTTCTGATTACATAAATAAAAATGATTAACGCTTGCAATCAATTTTAAACAGGCTGTTTATGGGGTATTTATTTCTTTATAAAACGAAAATACACCCCTAAATTTAACGAATTCTTTCCTCTGGGCTCTTAGGTAAAAATCCTTAATTGCAATAAATTAAGTTCCATTCGAACTTAATTAAATTTTTAAGTGATTGATTTTAAACTCAAAAAAACCTAAACCTAACCAGTATGAATGAAAAGCAATTTAAAATTAAACAACCTATTCAAAAAAAATTAAGTTGTTTTGCGCTCTTCTTTTTAATTCCATTGTTGTTTTTTGGACAAAGCATTAATGGCGTTGTTACAGATGCTTCTAATCAGCCAATTCCGGGCGCAACAGTCCTGTTAAAAGGAACTTCAATAGGAACAGTCACTGATTTCAATGGTGAATTTAAATTGGATAATCCGCCTAAAGGGGCCAATACAATTCTTGTGTCTTTTTTGGGATATCTTACCAAAGAAGTCAAATTTAACAATCAAAATGCGCTTATTATTGTACTCACGGAAGATGTAAGTGCTTTGGATGAAGTTGTTTTAATTGGATATGGATCTCAAAAAAAGAAAGATTTAACGGGGTCTGTAGCAACATTAAGCGCCAAAGATTTTCAAAAATCGCCAATTACCAATGTTGAAGGATTGATAGCAAATAAATTGCCGGGTGTTCAAATAACACCATATAGCGGTAAACCAGGAGCAGGAAGTTCTATTTTGATTCGGGGCGGTTCCTCATTAAATGCCAGTAATGATCCTTTAATTGTTATTGATGGTGTCCCAATTGAGGGCTGGAATTCCGGTCCGGGAATGCTGAGTCAATTAAATCCAAACGACATTGAAAGTTTCACGGTATTAAAAGATGCATCAGCAGCAGCAATTTATGGATCAAGAGCATCCAATGGCGTTGTGATTATCACGACAAAAAAAGGAAGTTTAAACGATTTTCAAGTGAGTGTTTCATCTACAAACAGTGTGTCAACTATCATTGAAAATGCTTCAGTATTGACAGCAGATCAATACCGGGCGCTTGTGAATCAGCTTGGCTCAAGCATAACGCCACCGGGCTTAGCAAATACAAATTGGCAAGATGAAATTTTTCAAGTGGCATTGGCTACAGAAAACAATGTAAGTATCAGCGGTGCCTACAAATCGTTACCATACAGAGCATCGGTTGGCTATCTTGAACAGGATGGAATTTTAAAAACCGGTGATTCTAAAAGAGTTACTGCCTTGTTAAATTTGAGTCCAAAGTATCTAGACAATCATTTAAAAATAAATTTAAACTTAAAAGGCTCGTTTGAAGACCAGCGAATTGCCAATGAAAGTGCGCTATGGAGTGCGATTTCTTTTGACCCAACGCAACCGGTTTATGTAGAAGACCAAACCTACGGCGGATATTTTCAATATACCCAATATGCCACCAATCCTGCACTGGCAATCATCAATCCGGTGAGTATGTTGGAGCAGGTTAGAAATACAAATGAAAGTTACAGAAGTGTTGGAAATATTCAATTTGACTATGCATTGCATTTTTTGCCTGATTTACATGTGAATGTCAATGCCGGCTATGATATTTCTAAAGGTACCTACATAAGTTCAGCACCGGCCAATTATTTCCCGGCTAATATCGGTGGAGGCTATATTTATACGGCTGACCCTTCATCTGAAGTAAAGAATTTACTGTTTGAATCCTACCTGTTTTACAGCAAGGAAATGGAAGCCCTAAAAAGCAAATTTGACATCACTGCGGGTTATTCTTACAATGATTTTTTAACCACCAACTATTTTTATCCTACTTATAACGCAGCGGGCACGAAGTTTCCAAATAGCGATCCAACGTTTCCGTTTGATAAACCAAGTCATTCAATCATTTCTTTTTATGGTCGTTTTAATTATAACTTGAATGATAAATATTTAATCACGGCTTCTTTGCGTGATGACGGATCTTCCAGATTTCCAGAAAAGAACAGATGGGGTTTGTTTCCTTCTGCTGCATTTGCCTGGAAAATGAAAGAGGAAAACTTTCTTAAAAACAGTACCGTTTTATCAGATTTGAAATTGCGGATAAGCCATGGAGTAACCGGACAACAAGACGGGATTGGCAATTATGTTTATATTCCCGGTTATTATACAGGAAATTTAAGCAATCAATATACTTTCGGTAATTCAACCTACACAACTGTTACGCCTTCTGTTTATAATCCCGACCTTAGATGGGAGCAAACAGCCTCTTCAAATATCGGATTGGATTTTGGGTTTATCGATAACAGAATCTCAGGAAGCATTGATCTTTACAAGAAAAAAACGAAGGATTTATTAAACAATACCATCATTCCTTTGGGGGTTAACTTTGGAAATTCAATGTTGCTTAATATTGGTAATATGGAGAATACCGGTGTTGAGTTTAGTTTGAATGCAATTCCTGTGCAAACAGATAAACTAACCTGGGATATGAACTTCAATTTTACCTACAATGAAAATAAGATTACCAAGTTAAGCAATGTATCCGATGAAGGCGTTGGTTTGTTTAGCAATGCAACCTTGGTAAACACGGTTGGATATCCACGCAATACCTTTTATTTATACCACCAGGTATATGATGAAAACGGGATGCCAATTGAAGGCCAAATGCTCGATGTAAATGAAGACGGTTTGCTCAATGCCAGTGATCGGTATATTACCAATAAATCCACACTCCCAAAATACCTAATGGGTTTTAGCACGAGTTTACAATACCAAAATTGGAGTTTTGGTGCTTCATTTCACGCAAATTTAGACCATTATTTGTTTTTCCATCCTTATGACAATACCATTTCAATCACCAATTGGGCAACATCCCAAAATCTAAATACACTTTATTACGACACGCTTTTTAGTCATAATGATGCGGCACAGGGTTATAGTGATTTCTATTTACAAAATGCTTCTTTTCTAAAAATGGATAATGTAAATATTGGTTACGATTTTGGAAAAACACTCGTAAACGATAAGGTTGGATTGAGTTTAAATTTGTCGGTTCAGAATGTTTTTACCATCACCAATTATAGTGGCAGAGATCCTGAATCTATTGGCGGGAACGAAAACGGCTACCCGGTTCCAAGAGTCTATGCATTGGGTTTAAACCTAAATTTTTAAAAATATAATAAACTAAATAAAAATGAGAACTATTAAAAAAATTAGCAATAACAGATTTTTTTTAGTGATGCTTCTGTTGGTTTTAACCATAAATTTTAATTCCTGTACAGATGATTTAGATAAAATACCCACCAATACACTGACCAATGACAAACAATTCAGCAGTGTAGAAGGTTATAAACAAGGTGGCATCGGTTTATTCCAATCTTGCCTACAGTACATTTTTGAGATTCTATTGGAGTATGCAAGAGTATTCTACAGATATGGCTGTTAGCACATGGAATGATGGAGGAGACGGCATTTATCATGAACTTGCTTGGAGCGCAGATTCTCCGGCCATTGCAAATGTTTATAACGCAACGCTTTCTATGATCACATTGAGCAATAACTTCATCAATGAATCATCACCGGAAGTATTGGATGGCAGAGGGTTTTCTGGGGCTGATATTACCCAAATAGAACAATTTCAGGCCGAGGCGAGATTTCTTAGGGCTTATTGTTTTTGGATATTGATGGACAGCTATGGCAATCCGCCTTTTCCTACGGAAGAATCATTGGGAACATCTTCACCTGTTCAAATTCAACGGGCAGATTTATTTGCATTTATAGAAGATGAGCTTGAGGAAATTGAACCTATATTGGCTGATGCCAGAACCAATGAAAGAGGAAGGCCCGATAAAGCTGCCGCTTGGGCACTATTATCCAGAATGTATTTGAATGCAAAAACATATACTGGTGAAGACCATTATACAGAAGCCATCACCTATTCCGGTAAAGTTATAAATTCAGGATATTCTTTAGAGTCTAAGTATGAATGGTTAATGCTTGGCGACAATAATTTGAATACGAATGAATTTATTTTTACCATAAATTATGACAACACCAACCAAACCTGGTACAGCACAAACTTTCTTGCATTGGGAGCAGCAGGAGTTCCTGCCTCCATCAACGGGATGTCGGGAAGTTGGAATGCTTTCAGATTTACGCAACAAATTCCGGCTTTATTCCCAACAACAAATACTTCTGTTGACAAGCGCGCGCAATTCTATACCAATGGACAAAACCTGGAAGTAAATACCATTACAACAAGCACTGATGGCTATTCAGCTTTTAAATACAGAAATGTAAGACGAGATGGCTCTCCTGTTGAACAAAACAATAATTTTGGAAATTTATCAGATATTGATTTTCCTGTATTTCGTCTTGCCGAAATTTATTTAATCTACGCCGAATCGGTTTTAAGAGGCGGAACAGGCGGAAGCACTGCGCTTGCACTCAATTATGTAAATCAAATTAGGGGTCGTGCCTATGCAAATAATCCTTCAAGTGCGGCGGGGCATATTACGAACGCAAATCTTACCCTTGATTTTATTTTAGATGAAAGAGCCAGAGAATTGTATTGGGAAGCGCATAGAAGAACAGATTTGGTCAGATATAACAAATTAACTACCGGGGATTATTTATGGGCATGGAAAGGCGGCGTCATCTCAGGCAGGGCAGTAGCTGATAAATTTAATTTATTTCCTATACCAACTTCTGATTTATTGGCAAATCCTAATTTAACACAAATTGACGGTTTCTAAAAACCTTTTGATGAAATCAAACAATAACAGCATTAAAAAAAACATTTATTATGAAATATATTTTTAATATTATAACGACGATTGTATTTGTTGCAATTACGTTCAGTTCGTGCACCGACGACGAAACAGCATTTGTTGCAAAGGCGCCGGTTAATGGTGAATTTTCCATAAATCCAAGTGCTGCTAATATTGTCCTTATTAAATTAGATGCTGAAACACAAACAGCCATCAGTTTTGATTGGGATGCATCACTGTATGGCGTTAATACGCCGGTAAAATATACTGTAGAAATAGATGCAATTGATGGCGACTTCTCAGATCCGGTTGTTCGTGAGACCATTGAGACTGAAAAGACTTTTACGCATGCTGAGATGAATTATATTGCGTTAAGTTTAAATTTGGTTCCCAATGCAGAAGGACAAATTAAGGTTCGGTTAAAAGCAAATTTGAATTACGGTGTAATGCCTGCTTATTCCAAAGTGGAAACAATTTCGGTGACGCCCTATGAAACAATAAACTTTATGTATCCGATGCCTGCTGAACTTTACCTTCAAGGAGACGCTGTTGCCTCTGGTTGGGGTTATCCTATTCCGGATGCCCAAAAAATGACGCAAATTGACAATCACAGATTTGGGTTGATCGTTTCGTTAACTGCCTGGAAAAACTTTGCATTTATCACAAATCCAAATGCTTGGTCAGATCCTGCCTATGTGGCAGCAACCGGAAATGAACCGTTGGTGGGTGGAAATTTTATTCCTTCAGGTTCAAACACAGTACCGGCTTGGGGCGGAACTCCTATGAGTTCTCCCGCCAGTTCTGGATTTTATAAAGTGATTATTGACTTGGTGGAAGGCACTTATTCAATTACGCCGGAGCCTTCTTTGTTAAGTTATCCGGAGGAATTATATATTATAGGCGATGCCACACCATTGGGTTGGGCTACTGGGCCTTCACAAAAATTCACCAAGATAAACGAGTACACATTTTCAATTACAATTCCGCTTATTGAAGGTAAATTTTATGATTTTATCACCTCGCTTACCTGGAGTGACCCGGCCTATAAAGCCGCAACAGGTTCAGAACCTTTGATGGGAGGGAATTTTATAGCTTCAGGATCAGCCACTGTGCCGGCTTGGGGTGGCAATGATATCAAAGCGCCAGCATCAGGAACTTATACCGTTACCGTTAATTTTAAATCCGGTACCTATATTTTAGTCCAATAAAAAACGTTAATTCAGTACAAGAAACAAAAAGATTTAGATGAAGTATCTTCATCTAAATCTTTTTAAAAAATTTTATCTTATGAAATATTTTTTCAAAACTTTGATAGTGATTGTTTTCTTTTTTTCTTTATATGCTTGCAGTCAAACTGAAACCAAAAAAGAAACTGAGCTATTGGAAACGATTCCAGACAGTTTATATCCATCTTATAATTTGGTGATTGCAACACATACGGAATGGACAAAAACTCATTATCCGGAAAGAATTGCTGAATTTAAAAAAAATCCGTTGAAAGCCAATGATATTGTTTTTCTGGGAAATAGTCTCACAGAATTAGGCGGAGACTGGGGGAAAAGAGTTAACAATACGAGAGTTAAAAACAGAGGCATTGCAGGCGATACAACAGACGGGGTAATTGCAAGATTGGGAGAAATAATTTACATAAAGCCCGAAAAAGTGTTTATTTTGATCGGAATTAATGATTTGTTCAGGGTCGATATGACTTCACAAAAAGTTTTTGATAACATATTAAAAATAGTAAATCAAATTCATGAAGGTTCACCATCAACTAAAATTTTTGTGCAAACCATTTTACCGACCACCACAGTAACAATTAAAGAAAAAATTCAATTAACCAATTCGTTACTTATAAGTTCTGAATCTGCACAACCTTATGAGATAATTTTATTACACAATCTTTTTGCCACTAAAGATGATTTAATGAATATGGACCTATCTTTGGATGGCGTTCATTTGAATGAGAAAGGATACCTGGTTTGGGCAAATAAAATAAAGAATTTAATAAATTATCAAGATGTCAAACAGAAATCCCTTAATACATATTATAAGTATTCTTGCTGTATTTTTTCAATTTAATTGTTCAAATGACAGCAGTGCAACAGAACCGATTGAACCACCCGTTGAAAATAAAATATTTTATAAAGGTACAAGTATGGGTTTTGTAAGCCATCAGGAAACCTATGGCAATGTTGTTTTTAAAGAAAATGGTGTAGCTACGGATCCATTTAAAAGCATTTATAATCATGGAGGAAATATCGTTCGCTTCAGGGTTGATCTTCCGCCATATAAAAATAGCTTCACCGCCGGGAAAC
>DATIRG010000305.1:0-4093 GCA_035470005.1 Lutibacter sp.
CTGAATAGGATATTTTGGAATGATGGCACCTTCTTTCACAAAAATAGGCATACTGTCTAAATCAGCATCAACCCAAACTTCGTTTCCGCCTTTCACCAAAGTATTGTCCCAGAAATTATACCAATTTCCTTCCGGAACGTACATTCTTCTTCCTTTGGCATTTGGTTCAGTAATTGGACAAGCCAGTATTTTTTCACCGAAAACAAATTCATCATTTCTGTAATGCGTTTGCACATCTGCCTGATCATATAAAACCAACGATTTCAAAATTGGGATGCCTTCCGTAGCATAACGCCAAAATGCCGTGTATAAATAAGGCAACAATTGATACCTGATTTCAATGAATTTTCTTACAATATCAGTAATATTTTCACCAAAAGCCCAAGGTTCCTGGTCTCCATGGTCACCCGATGAATGCGTTCTGCAAAATGGATGAAAAATTCCCAACTGAATCCAGCGCGCATAAAGTTCTCCGTTTGGCTGCTCTGCAAATCCGCCAATATCTGATCCCACAAAGGAGAATCCAGACATACACATACGTTGTGCCTGTAAATTTGCGATGGTTAAATGTTCCCAAGATGCCACATTATCTCCTGTCCATGTTGATGTGTAACGTTGAGTTCCTGAATAAGCCGCTCGCGTAATCACAAACGGACGTTTTGGATAAGAGAATTTCTTTAGCCCTTGGTAAGTTGCTCTTGCCATTTGCATTCCATAAATATTGTGCGCTTTTCTGTGGCTGCATTCATTTCCGTCATAGTCGTGCCGCACATCATCTGGAAAGGTTTTTCCAGGAACATCCATAATTGCGGGTTCATTCATATCGTTCCACACGCCTTTTACCCCAATATCTTCAATCAATTCTTTAAACAAACCCGACCACCATTCACGGACTTCAGGTTTGGTAAAATCGGGAAAATAGCATTCTCCAGGCCAAACTTTTCCTTTCATATAAGGCCCATCGGCACGTTTACAAAAATAATCTTTATCCAGACCTTCTTTAAAAACACTGTATTCGTTGTCTATTTTTATTCCCGGATCAATAATAGCCACGGTTTTAAAACCAATATCGGCCAATTCTTTCACCATCCTTTTCGGGTCAGGAAAATATTCTTTATTCCAAGTAAAACACCTAAATCCTTCCATATAATCAATGTCCAAATAAATGGCATCGCAAGGAATTCTAAGTTCTCTAAACTTATTGGTAACTTCTTTTACATTGGATTCCGGATAATAACTCCATTTACATTGGTGGTAACCCAGCGCCCAAAGTGGCGGCAATTCGTGCGGTTTTCCAGTTAAATCGGTGTAATTTGAAACCACTTCGCCCATTTCTGGTCCGTAGATAAAATAATAATTCATTTCACCGCCCTGTGCCCAAAAACTGGTAACATTTCTGCGTTCCTGACAAAAATCGAAATAAGCACGAAAAGTATTGTCGAAAAATATGCCGTAAGCTTTTCCGTGATGAAGTCCCGTATAAAATGGAATTGCTTTATAAATTGGATCAGTATCTTTACCAAAAGCATAAGAATCTGTTACCCAATTTTCGAAACGCTTGCTTTTTAAATTTAAAGGAACCGTTTTATCTCCCAAACCATAATAACTTTCTTTTTCCAGTGAATTTTTTGACATTTTTACAATGTTACCGCCAAATTCATAGCTTTCTTCCCAATGAAATCCAAGTTCATCTTCAGAAATAAGCGTATTGTCCTTTGCATCAAAAATTGACTTTCTCATATCCTCTTTTGAAATATGACAAATTAATTTTGAAGTTGTAACAATATAATTAATTTCATCTTCGGTGACTTCAAGATGGTTAAATCCCCTGCTTGCGTAGCGCGTTATGGCATAGGAAAAATCGTTCTCAAAAATTGAAGTTGTTGTATAACGAAAACGCAAAACGCTGTCTCTCTGTACCGTAAGTTGTAATACCACATTATTTTCACTTGTAAAATAAAGGGTATCAACGTCTTTTTTATAGGATATTATTTTTGAAGGAAACTGATTTCCCTTTAATTCTAATTCAGTATTTATAATCATAAATTAAATTATTTGATCAAAGTGCAAACGTACTAAAATAAACAATTTAATAAATGTTATTTTTATTAAAAATATAACCGCTTTATGAACAAATATGTAAAATTAATGCCATTAAGCGGTATAAAATTTAACAGAATTTTAAAATTGAAATACCAAGTGGCGGCAAAACAAGTATGGCCGAGTATTCATTAACTTTTTTGGGCTCTTTTTTTATGGTAATTTTTTCAGAATTTACAAAGCCACTTCCTCCATATTTCTCATGATTGCTGCTAAATATTTCCAGCAATTTTCCTTTTCTCGGAACGCGAATTTTATACTTCTCTAATGTTTGCGGCGAAAAATTACAAACTACCAATACGTCATCTTTCGGATCGCTCCCTTTTCTTAAATAGGAAATCACTGAATTTTCAGAATCATCATAACTTACCCATTCAAAACCTTCATAACTAAATCCTTTC
Source organism: Lutibacter sp. (assembly GCA_035470005.1). Classification (GTDB taxonomy): domain Bacteria; phylum Bacteroidota; class Bacteroidia; order Flavobacteriales; family Flavobacteriaceae; genus Lutibacter. The sequence goes on from DATIRG010000305.1 coordinate 2,502, forward strand.
TCAAATAAAGCAGGCGTAGATTTATAAAATAGGTTTAAATCCTTAAAATAATTTTGCGTGTTTTTATGCGGATAAAACTCCAACAAATTCCAATCCAGACTTTTTTGAAAATTCCATTCTTCATAATGGCCAAATTCACTTCCCATAAACAACAATTTTGTGCCGGGATGCGTAAACATATAGCCATATAACAAACGAAGATTTGCAAAGCGTTGCCATTCATCGCCAGGCATACGTCCTAAAATGGTTTTTTTGCCGTGCACAACTTCATCATGCGATAGCGGCAACATAAAATTCTCAGTAAAAGCGTAGGTTAAACTAAACGTAATTTCATTTTGATGGTATCTTCTGTAAATAGTGTCTTTAGAAAAATAATCCAATGTATCGTGCATCCACCCCATCATCCATTTCATTCCAAAACCCAATCCGCCCATAAAAGTTGGTTTGGAAACCATAGGAAACGCTGTAGATTCTTCCGCAATAGTTTGCACATCGGGAAACGATTTATACACTTCATCATTTAATTCCTTTAAAAACAAAACCGCATCTAAATTTTCATTTCCGCCATAAATATTTGGTTCCCATTCACCGTCTTCACGCGAATAATCGAGAAATAACATAGAAGCCACAGCGTCTACACGCAATCCGTCGGCGTGATATTGTTCCAGCCAAAAAATAGCATTGCTGATTAAAAATGAGCGAACTTCATTTCTTCCGTAGTTAAAAATAAGGCTTTTCCAATCCTGATGATAGCCTTTACGCTTATCGGGATGCTCATATAAATTTGAACCATCAAAATAACCAAGTCCGTGCGCATCTTCAGGAAAATGTGACGGTACCCAATCCAAAATAATTCCAATGTCGCTTTGGTGAAATTTATCGACCAAATATTTCAATTCTTCAGGATAACCAAAACGAGAAGTTGGGGCAAAATAGCCTGTAACTTGATAACCCCAAGACGGATCGTAAGGATATTCCATAATCGGCATAAATTCCACGTGGGTAAAATTCATTTCTTTCACATAAGTCACCAATTCATCTGCCAATTCAAAGTAAGATAACGATCTGTTTTCCTTACCTTTTTTTCTCCAAGAACCCAAATGGACTTCATAAACCGAATAAGGCGCATCCAACGCATTGTTTTTTTTGCGCGTATGCATCCAGCTTTTATCTTCCCATTTGTATTTGTCTTCCCAAACTACTGAAGCCGTTTTAGGAGGATGTTCGCACCTACGTGCATAAGGATCGGCTTTTTCCGAAACGTAATTGTTAATGTTTGAGTGTATTTTATATTTGTACAAATTTCCTTTTCCTACTGCAGGAATAAATCCTTCCCAAATCCCCGAGGAATCCCAGCGAACATTTAAATTAAATTCGCCATCAACCCAATGGTTGAAATCTCCAATTACCGATACTTGCTTCGCGCTGGGTGCCCAAACCGCAAAATAAGTGCCTGCAACACCATCTACCGTGGTAATATGGGAACCGAATTTTTCATACAATCGATAATGCTTTCCGCTTTTAAATAAATTGATGTCAAAATCTGTAAAAAGGCTATGTGTAATTAATTTCGACATAAATTATATGATAAA
>DATIRG010000306.1:0-1926 GCA_035470005.1 Lutibacter sp.
GAAATTTCAAAAACCAATAGTTACTTAAAATTAATTGTTACGCTTTGCGAAGGCATTAAGTTTGGAAATACTGAAAATTCAATTCATATAAGTAATTTTCTGATTTTTGAAACAAATGAAACCATTGAAACCGAACTACAAAAAAGATATTATGAAGCCGAACCAACCGATTTGGCAAGTATTATTTATACTTCAGGCACAACGGGAGAACCAAAAGGCGTGATGCTGGACCATACCAATTTTACGGAATCTTTAAAAGCGCACGATTTTGAACTCAAAGTTTCTGAAAAAGACAGTTCCTTAAGTTTTTTGCCCTTAAGTCATATTTACGAAAGAAGCTGGGTTTTCTTTTGTTTGCACAGAGGCATAAAAGTATATTTCAATCAAAATCCGAAGTTAATTGCAGAAGTTTTAAAAGAGGTAAAACCAACCTTAATGTGTACAGTTCCTCGTATTTTTGAGAAAATTTTCGCGGCCATTCAGGATAAAAGAAAGGAAGCTTCACCAACTAAAATGAAATTAGCAAGTTGGGCATTAGGTATTGGAAATTCCTATCATAATAATTACAAAAGATTGGAAATACCGGTGCCTAAAAGTTTAAGGATAAAGTATAAAATTGCCGACAAATTGGTGTTAAGCAAATTAAGGGAAGTTTTTGGCGGACGCATAAAATTTATGCCTTGTGGCGGCGCTCCGCTGGCAGCTGATATGGTTTCCTTTTTTCACTCTTTTGGTTTAAATATTAAATGCGGGTATGGATTGACAGAAACTACCGCAACAGTTTCTCTTTTTGGCAATACCCATTTTGAATTTAATTCGGCCGGAAAAACCATTGAAGGGTCGCAAATTATGATAGGCGAAAACGATGAGATTTTGATAAAAGGCCCGGGTGTTATGAAAGGTTATTATAAAAAACCAATTGAAACTGCCGAAGTTTTTAAAAATGGCTGGTTTTGTTCGGGTGATGCCGGAAAAATTGATGAAAAGGGAAATTTAATCATCACAGACAGAATAAAAGATTTGATAAAAACTTCAGGAGGAAAATATATTGCGCCTCAAAAATTAGAATTGGCACTAATTAGTGATGCTTTCATCGAGCAAATTGCCGTTATAGGTGACCAGCAAAAATATGTAACAGCACTGGCAGTACCCAGTTTTGAAAATTTGAAACAATATGCAATTCAACATAAAATTGACTTTAAGGATATTGAAGAATTGATCAATCACAATCAAATTAAAGAGATGTTTGAAAAGCGATTTGAGGCCTTGCAAAAAGAGTTTTCAGTATATGAAAAAGTTAAAAAATTTACTTTGTTGTCAAAAGAATTCAGCATTGAAGCGGGCGAAATTACAGCCACTTTAAAGCTGAAACGAAAAGTAATTCAGCAAAAATACAAGGAACTTATTGATAAAATGTATAAAGAATAAACTGCAGGCTGCTTCAAAAAAATAAGGTGCAAACAAAAAACTTTGTAACTTTGATGCTATGAGGTGAAAGTTCAAAGCTGAGAGCTCAAAGTAAAAAATCTAATAATCCAAATACTTAAAAATTGGAATCGAAATTATATTTAGTGCCAACGCCCATCGGAAATCTGGAAGATATCACGCTTAGAGCCATCAGGGTTTTAAAAGAAGTCGATTTAATTTTGGCCGAAGATACGCGTACCAGCGGAAAACTGTTGAAGCATTTTGAAATTTCCACCCATATGCACAGCCACCATATGCACAACGAGCATAAAACCGTGGCCAATATTGTGCAACGCATTAAAAACGGGGAATCTGTTGCGTTGATTTCCGATGCCGGAACACCCGCTATTTCCGATCCCGGTTTTTTGCTCACGCGCGCCTGTTTGGAAAACGGCGTAGAAATTGAATGTTTGCCGGGCGCCACAGCTTTTGTACCTGCCTTGGTGAATAGCGGATTGC
>DATIRG010000307.1:0-2684 GCA_035470005.1 Lutibacter sp.
TAAATTGACCAAACTGGGCGGCTTTGCCTGGAACACCGTCGAAGGCGAAGGGGTCACTGTTTTTACTTCAGATGATAAAAAAATTCGTGGTTCTCTACTGCTCAACAAATCTTCCTCACATGTCCACGGTGCAGCAACCAACGAAACAAAGCGTGAGGACGACGCAATGGAAGTGCGCCTGGACGCCGTCACCCATAACACCGAGGATACACAATCTCTGGGTATTGAGGTCGGTGATTTTGTCGCCTTCGATCCGCGTGTGGAGGTCACCAATGGCTTCATCCGTAGCCGGCATCTGGACGACAAAGCCTGTGTTGCCAACCTGGTGACTGCTATCAAAGCCATGCATGACGCCGGACGCAAACCATCCCAAACCACCTATTTACTGATCAGCAATTACGAAGAGGTTGGGCATGGCGCATCAGCAGGTTTTCCCCCGGAAGTCGAAGAGCTGGTAGCCGTCGACATGGCAGCCATCGGTGATGGGCAGAACTCGGATGAATTTCATGTCTCCATTTGCGTCAAAGACTCCGGCGGACCCTACCACCATGGACTCTCCACCCACCTGCGCAAACTGGCCGAGCAATATGAAATCCCTTACAAAGTCGATATCTATCCCTACTACGGCTCGGACGGCGAAGCCTACTGGCGCGCTGGAGGGGATGTGAAGGTTGCCCTCATCGGCCCCGGCGTGGACGCCTCACACAATTATGAGAGGACGCACATGGATGCCCTGGTGGGTACGACGCAGTGGGTATTGGCGTATTTAATGGGATGAGAAGAAATAGATTTTTTGCTAATTAATTACAAAAACTCCTTGAGTTTCCACTTTATTATCAATTAGACCTTGGATATAAAAATTTTGACTTACTTTTTGTTTGTCGATTATGAAATAATACTTCTCATACCCAAATGTATTGTTAGTGAGATTAATAACACAATCGATATCAAGACAATTAATAACAGAATCATTAAATGTGGATATTTGTTTGTTTATTTCTGGCATGAATTCAGTGCCATATTCTACGTTTAAAACAGTTTTTTCTGCAATGTAAGGAAACCATTCAGTAAATCCATCTTGACAAATTAAAATGATCTTACTGTCTTTTGGAATTTGGTTTTTTAAATTCATAATTATGTTTATTTCTTCTACAGTCAAATTTTCATTGGAATTTATATTACCTGGCATTGAATCCTTAATATAAAATACGCTATTTAAAAGAAATATTGAAAAGATAATCGGATAAATAATGTTTTTATTGAAAATATCTTTCTGAGAAGAAAAATAAAAACCGGAGATGACTGCACCAAATATAGGAATAATCCAAATTGCCTCTCTTGGGATGAGTAAAATAGAAAAAAGGCTCATTGGAACAACTAATTGTTTCCTTGACAAAAGAATAAACAGCCCAATTACTATAAATGCATTCCAGATACCAGATACACCTATATAGATAAAATTAAAATGTAGCAAATTTCGTATTTGCGAGTTGATCAAGAACATCCACCCACTATTTTCTGAATTATATTGATACGAAATACTTCTTAAAAATATATCTATTCCATGATTTAAAATCACATTCAGCCAATAAGGTGCTGTAAAAACTAGTGTCAAGATAAAAAGGAAAGATGCGAATTTTAAAATACCTAAGTAATAACTCCTATTTATTTTTTTATCGCTTAGATATTTTTCTATTAAATGAAAAATCAAACTTGTTATCAATATTATTGTCGATCCAAATGCACTCCCAGGACTTGAATAGATACAAATTGAAAAACAAAAAGATAAAAAAATAGTTGACTTTATATTTTGATGTTTGTAAAAAACAAACAAACCAAAGAAGAAAATGATCAAAGATAATGTGCCAAACGATTCAGCTAAACCTGCTCCCATTGTTTGTTCAGAATAAGCCTGTGGCATTATGGAAAATAATATAATTGCGAAATTCTTGGCGTTTTCTGAAATGTTCGTTTTTCTTAGTAGAAAAGCAAAAAACAAAAGAGAAAAAATTGAAACAAGAATTGGTAAAACATTTACAACAAGGAATTCTGGAATTTTTAGATCAAAAACTAAAATTGATTCAATGTAGAAAGGCAACGGAGGATAAGCAAATAAAAGACCGCCTTCTGTATAATAAGGAATAATATCTGGTAATGAATAACCATTCTTATAAATTTCTTTCGCAAAAGCTAAAAACAACCCTCCTAATCGATAAGGAGTTTCAATACCAATATAAAATAAGTGATAGAGACGTACAAAGATACCAAACAAAACAGAAACGATTGTGATTAATGGAATGTTTCTTAGAACTCTATAAATTTTTTTTGGATACATGTTATAAAAATTCTTTTTTCTTTTAAGTAAGATGAAGTAAGCTTGTCGAGTATATTAATATACTTTAAAAACATCAATTGTTTCATCAGAAAAAACTTTTTCACCAAATATATTAGTTAGGTTTTCTTTATCATTTTGAGAAACCGGTTCGATACTACAGTTTTTGTGAAAGATAACATACTTGATATTTAAACTTCTCAATTCTGTTATTGATTCTTTAGGATTTGAAAGATATAACAAATTCTCAATAGATTTCATTGAGTTTTCAGCTTTTTCCGATCTTCTCGTTATGATCCCTCCCACAATCGGGTGCTCATGGATGGTAGCAAAATACATTTGCTTTCGACTA
>DATIRG010000308.1:0-2840 GCA_035470005.1 Lutibacter sp.
CGAATTGTAATTGTGTTTCCAAGAAAGACCTAACAGCGATTTTTTGTAATCTTCAAAACCTTTGGCGCGTTCCCAGTTTGAGGCTGCCGCTTCCGGATTGTTTATAAAATTATTTTCATCTATTGAACTCGGAATAAATGATTTCACATCCACATGGCTTGCAATAATTGTCAGGTTGTTTTTATCGTTGATAAAATAATTTGAAGCCAGGGTAAATGATTGTTTCTCGGTATTGTTGTTATCCCTGTAGCCGTCACTTTTCGTATTGGCATAAATTAAATTAGCGGCATTTGTCTGGTTTCCCAAATTGGCCTGCAACAGGTATTTTTGTAAGCCAAAAGACCCAAAAGTGTAACCACTTTTCACGGTGGTTTTGTCAAATAAACCTCTGTTGGGAATTAACTGAATGGCGCCGCCCAATCCAGAACCGTAAATGCTTGAGGACGGCCCTTTTAAAATTTCAATGCTGCCCAAAGCAGTCAATTCAATATCTTCAACTGATGATTCACCCGATCCATTTGTAAGCGGAATGTCATCAAAATAAATTTTAATTTTACTGGTGCCGTATAAATTGCGTGAGCCAATGCCGCGGATGGTAATTCTGTTAGTGGTTTGCGTGCCGCTAAACATTAAAATACCGGGCGCTTTATTAATTACATTGGCAATATTTACCGTGTTATTTGCGAAATCAGCATTTGAAATGACGGTGATGGAAGCCGGTATTTTGTTTAATTTGCTTTTGAAATTATTTCCGACAATCTGAATTTCATTTAAATTTTCCGTTAAGGACTGTAAAGCCACAATATGAAAATTGAAGTTGTCAATCACTAATTTTACGGAAGAAAAACCTGTTTTTGTAAAGGTGTAAATACCTGTTTTTGTGAGGGTAAACAGGCCTTTTTCATCAGAAATGGCTACGGTGTCATTGTAGGAATTTATAATAAAAACGTCTGAAATTTCGATGGAATTTTCCGCATCAATCACTTTGCCCGTCAGTTTTTGCGCTGAAGCAGGCACAGCCATTAAGAAGAAAAACAAATACAGGATGAAATTTTTCATAGATCAGGCAACATCTTATTCCTTAACAGCAGTAAGATTTTAAGAAATGTGTTCAGATTATCAGCTTAGTTTACAGGCGTAATACGCACAATTCCCTTAAATTCAATCGCAACATAAATATAGCCATCAGGCGCTTGCACCACATTTCTTACCCTGCCCAAACCTTCCAATAACTTTTCTTCTTTAACCACTTTGTTATTTTTAAGAACGCATCTGTTAAGGTACTGAAATTTTAAAGATCCCACCAAAAGATTTCCTTTCCATTCAGGATATTTATTGCCGGTTACAAAGGCCATTCCGCTTGGGGCAATGGAAGGAACCCAATAATGAATCGGATTTTCCATACCGGGCATTTTAGTTTTATCTGTTAATATTGAACCATCGTAATTAATTCCATAAGACACTTTTGGCCACCCATAATTTTTGCCTGATTTGATGATATTTATTTCATCACCTCCTTGTGGGCCATGTTCATGAGTCCAAATTTCACCAGTTTCAGGGTGTATGGCCATTCCTTGTATATTTCTGTTTCCGAAAGAAAAAATCGCTTTTTTGGCGTCTTTTATTTTATAAAACGGATTCGAGCTTGGGATAGTTCCATTTGGGTTAATTCTGTAAACTTTGCCTGCATCTCGGTTAATGTCCTGCGGATTGTCCTTGTTATTCCCCCTGTCACCAATAGAGAAAAACAAAAAACCTTCTTTGTTAAATGCCAATCGCGAACCATAATGCGCCCCGTTTTTTGTGTTAGGCGTAGCTTTGTAAAGCAATTCCAAATTAACCAATTTGTTGTTGATAAGTTTCGCTCTGGAAATAGCGGTATTGCTGCCTTTATTGTCGTTTTCTGTATTCGCGGCATAAGAAAAATAAATCCAGCCGTTTTCCCTATATTTCGGATCCAGTATAATATCCAATAAGCCGCCCTGGCTATTATTTTCAATTTTTGGCAATCCATCCACTATGGTTTTTTTTCCATTTTTGAAATGAATAAGTGCGCCTTTCTTCTCCGTAATCAGCATAGAACCGTCAGGTAAAAATGCCATTCCCCAAGGTTGCTCCAACTCAGGTACAATTGTTTCAACTTTATATTTAAAGAATTGCTCAACAGCAGTATTTTCGGCAATTTTTTCCGCAGGCTTATTGTTGCACGAATTAAAAATCAATGCAAAAACAGCGATAATGAAGGTGAAGTATTTCATTTTTTTCTTCGATTTATTAGTTAGTTCTCAAATATATAAATTATTAGTCATCTTTTTTAGGCTAAAAATTGTTAATTCAATTACAATATTTTCAATAGGAAATTACTTCGGAAGGTTTAAAATACTGTAAAAAAGCAACCCCCAGCCAATAATTAAAAATAAACCGCCAAGTGGTGTAACGGGACCTAAAAATGTTAACTTTTTGTTTTTTGCCGATGAAATAACCAATCCGTAAATGCTGAACGAAAACAAAAGTACACCCGCCATAAAACTGTACACCATATATTTTTCGGAAGCGGTTTCCAAGTTGAAGTTGAAACCTATAATAAGCAAAACAATGGCGTGGTACATTTGGTATTTAACGCCGGTTTCAAAACTTTTTAATTGTTCATCCGACAATATTTTTTTTAAAGCGTGCGCGCCAAAGGCTCCAAAAACAACGGCCAAACCGCCTAAAATACTGGCAAAAAGCAGGGTAAATTGTGTCATTAAATAAATATTTATAGTTCTTACGAAAGTAAGCATTAAACAAATATGTACAAATTGTTTTTAATAATAAGGTTTTCCCTTACTTTAAGTAAG
>DATIRG010000309.1:0-6981 GCA_035470005.1 Lutibacter sp.
CCTTCGTTTTTTCATTAAATAGGTACATTTCATTCATAAGCAATGCCATTTCAGAAGGTTTGTACATCACCAATTCTTCTGTTTTAACAGTTTCCGATTTTTTTTCTGCCGGAGTATTGCACGCAAAAAAACCAAGAGCAATTATAAATAGCAATTTCTTCATTATTCTTTCATTAAAACGCCGTCGGCCTCAAATGCTAAGGTATATTTTGGATCCTTAATTTTTGCGATTTCTTCTTCCGAAGTTCCTGCATCTTTTGCCAAATGCTTCAATTCATCAACAGTAGCAATTTTAACAAAAGCTTTTCCGTTTACAATCACTTCTTTCCCATCCGCATTCATTGGCATAAAAAATCCGTAATCCTTAAAATTTACATATGATTCTTCTCCGTTACCCAAATCCAATTTCATCCAACAGCCTTTCGACTTACAAACTTCCTTTATTGGTGCACTAAATTTAATATTTAAGGTATCTCCCTCTTTTAAATTTTTATATTTTTCGGCCATTTCAGCAGATGAAATGCTATTTTCCGCTTTGATATTTTCTCCAAAAGAAAGATACTTAACCTCCTGTTTTTCAATTTCTTTAACCGATTTATTTGCACCCTCATTTTTACATGAATAGAACACAAAAACTGCCATAACTATTAATATTACATTTTTTCTCATTTCAAATTATTTAAATTTAACATTTTTCACAAATATATTAAAAATAAGACATGAAGCCCTACGAAAATTAAAACTGTGAATTAAAAAATTATAGTAAATTTGCGTAAATAATATTGATTAACTATGGCTTTACATATAGAAAAAACTAAAAATTCGAAAATTTCTGAAGTTGATTTTAACAATTTGACGTTTGGAAAAAATTTTACCGATCATATGTTTGAATGTGATTATGAAGATGGAAAATGGCAAACACCTCAAATTGTGCCTTACCATCCTTTGACTTTGGATCCTTCCGCAAAAGTTTTTCATTATGGGCAAGCTGTTTTTGAAGGCATGAAAGCATATAAAGATGATAATGATGACGTTTGGTTATTTAGACCAGACCAAAATCAGGAAAGAATCAACAAATCGGCTGAACGTTTGGATATGCCCGCTTTCCCAAAAGATTTATTTTTTGAAGGATTGAATGAATTGTTGAAATTGGATAAAGATTGGGTAAAAAAAGGAGCAGATAACGCACTTTATATCCGACCTTTTATCATCGCCACAGAATATTGTGTGTCGGCATCGACCTCAAATAAATATAAATTTATGATTATTTGTTCTCCTGTTCAATCTTATTATTCAGGAGAAGTAAAAGTGGTTTTTGCCGATAAATACAGCAGATCTGCTAATGGCGGCGTTGGCGCAGCAAAAGCGGCCGGTAATTATGCCGGATCATTTTACCCAACCAAATTGGCAAATCAGCAAGGTTTTCAACAGGTTGTCTGGACAGATTCATGCACGCATGAATTATTGGAAGAAGCCGGCGTAATGAATGTGTTTTTTAGGGTAAACGATACTTTGTTAACCGCACCGGTAAGCGATCGTATATTGGATGGCGTAACGCGAAAAAGTATTATTCAATTTTGTGAAGATCAAGGAATTAAAGTTGAAGTTAGGCCAGTTAGAGTTACAGAAATTGTTGATGCAGCCCGAAAAGGTGAATTGTTGGAAATGTTTGGTGCAGGAACAGCCGCTGTTGTAAGCGTTATCAAAGCTTTTTCAAATAAAGGTGAAAACTTCGAATTGCCAAACACAGAAAACAGCTTTGCAGCAACCATAAAAAAAGGAATTACAGATATCCAACGCAAAAAAGCAGAAGATAAATTTGGATGGACTTATAAGGTAAAATAATTCCAATTAGGATAACTTTACCAAAAAGCATACTTTTATTGCATGGAAATTATAAAACAATCGGATATATCATCCGATTGTTTGGCATATTATTTGGTCTTAATCCAGCAAAAAAATAAAATATGACTACGTTAGAACAAGCTAAGAATGAACTTCAAGACAAAGGGTTTTTAGATATTAAAACCCCAAGTATTGATTATGTAAAGGAAATAAACCGACTTAGAAAAGAAAAAAATGCCGTTATTTTGGCGCATTATTACCAAGAAGATGACATTCAAGATATTGCAGATTTTGTAGGTGACAGTTTGGCTTTGGCACAACAAGCCGCCAAGACAGATGCCGATATTATAGTTTTTGCCGGCGTTCATTTTATGGCAGAAACCGCAAAAATTTTAAATCCTTCCAAAAAAGTTTTATTGCCCGATTTAAAAGCTGGCTGTTCTTTGGCAGATTCATGTCCGCCCAACGATTTTGCCGCTTTCAAAAAACAACATCCAAATCATTTGGTGGTTTCATACGTAAACACTTCGGCCGAAATAAAATCGATGACCGATATTGTTTGCACATCATCAAATGCCGAAAAAATCATCAATTCCATACCAAAAAACCAACCCATAATTTTTGCACCGGATCGCAATTTAGGCGCTTGGCTGATTAAAAAAACAGGTCGGGATATGGTGCTTTGGGATGGCGCATGCATGGTTCACGAAGCTTTTTCAATTGATAAAATATTGAAATTATATGCTGAAAATCCGGATGCCGAAATTATTGCACATCCCGAGTCTAAAGAACATTTGTTGAAAGTAGCCAAATATGTTGGCTCAACATCAGGATTGTTGAATTACGTAAAAACAAGCAAAGCAACAACATTTATTGTGGCTACTGAAGTGGGTATTTTGCACAAAATGCGTCAGGAATCACCTGATAAAATTTTAATTCCTGCACCGGTTGATGATGATAACTGTAATTGCAGCGAATGTTTTTACATGAAAATGAATACGATGCAAAAATTGTATTTGTGCTTAAAATATGAATTGCCAGAAGTAAATGTAGAAGAAGAATTAAGAAAAAAAGCATTGGTATCAATTGAACGCATGCTGGAACTTTCAAAATAAAAAAATCTAATGAACGCTGAAAAAAAATCATACAACTCCGATTTTCTAATCATAGGTTCGGGAATCGCTGGGTTAAGTTTTGCCATAAAAATCGCCAATCACTTTAAAGATGCCTCGGTCACCATCATTACGAAAGGTGAAAGAGACGAAAGCAACACAAAATACGCCCAAGGAGGAATTGCAACTGTTTGGAATGAAACTGTTGATTCTTTTGAACAACATATAGAAGACACCTTAATTGCAGGCGACGGATTGTGTGATGAAGAAGTGGTTAAAATGGTCGTTGAAGACGCTCCTGCCCGACTCAGGGAATTGATGGAATGGGGCGCTATTTTTGATAAAACGACAAAGGGAAATTTTTCTTTGGGAAGAGAAGGCGGACATTCACAAGACCGTATTTTACATCACGAAGACCTTACCGGTGCCGAAATTGAAAGAGCGCTTATTGCACAAGTAGAAAAAGCAAAAAATATACAATTTTTATCGCACCATTTCGCGATTGACTTGATTACCGAGCACCAGGTTAAAAAAAGACAAACCTCTGTTTCAGAAAAAATTACTTGTTTTGGGGCTTATGTGTTGGATGAAAAAAATAATACGGTAAAAACATTTGGAGCCAAAGTGACGATGCTGGCTTCGGGCGGAAGCGGACAAGTTTATTTTTCCACCACAAATCCGGTGGTTGCCACCGGCGATGGAATTGCGATGGCTTACAGGGCGATGGCAGAAGTTTCTGAGGTTGAGTTTATTCAATTTCATCCAACTGCTTTATACAATCCGGGTGAATACCCGGCTTTTTTAATTTCAGAAGCTGTGCGTGGCGCAGGCGCTATTTTAAGAGATTATTACGGCAACCGGTTTATGCACAAGTATGATGAACGTGAAGAATTGGCTTCACGAGATATTGTTGCACGCGCTATTGACCACGAGCTAAAAATAAGCGGAATGCCAAATGTTTATTTAGATTGCACACATTTGGACTATGATACTTTCTTAAAACACTTTCCAAACATTACTGAAAAATGTTTGACTTTGGGCATTGATGTTCGCAAAGATTTTATACCGGTATCACCCGCGGCACATTATATTTGCGGTGGCGTAAATGTGAATAAAAAAGGAAAAACCTCCATTAAAAATTTATACGGTGCCGGCGAAGTTACCCGAACCGGACTTCATGGCGCAAACAGGCTGGCTTCAAATTCTTTGCTGGAAGGCATTGTTTTTGCCCACAGGGCTTTTGAAAATTTAACCTTGAGGTATGATAAAATAAAAGCACCTAAAAATATTCCGGATTGGAATGACAGTGGCGTGGTAAAAAACATGGAGAAAATTTTAATTACGCACGACCGGAATGAGGTAAAAACCATTATGAGCAATTATGTTGGTATTGTTCGTTCCAACGAACGTTTGTTGCGTGCAGAAAGGAAACTTCATGTATTGTTTGAAGACAACAAGCGTTTATACGATCATTCTGAACTTTCTGTGGATTTGTGTGAACTCAGAAACTTAATTACCACCGCATTTTTAATAACGCGGTTCTCTAAAGAAAGAAAAGAAAACAGGGGCGGATTTTACAATGTGGATTTGGTAAAAAAACGGAATAATCATATTTAAAAACGCGATTTTCATAAATAATTACGCCTCGTGAACAAAAAATATTTTGGTTCCGAGGCGTAATTTTTTAGATGGATTCTTCAATAATAGCGGCAATATTGGGTTTAAAATAATTCGGGCCTTTCAATACTTTGCCGTCTTCTCTATATATTGGCTTGCCGTCTTCACCCAATTTGCTCATATTGCTGCGCTGAATTTCATTAAAAACTTCTTCTATTTTATATTGCATGCCGTGCTCCAAAATAGTGCCGCATAAAATATAAAGCATATCGCCCAAAGCATCGGCCACTTCAGTTAAATCATTATTTTTGGCGGCTTCCAAATATTCTTCGTTTTCTTCAGCCATCAAATCGAAACGCAATTTTAATTTATTATCGTCCAATTTCGCAATTGGCTTGTGTTGAATTCCCAATCCGAAGGATTCGTGAAATTCCTGAACAGCTTTCAGTTTATGTATCATTTTAGTAAGAAATTAATTTAGGTGAATTTAAACAACAATGAAGACGGCACAATTTTCAATACAAATGCCACCAATCTCCAACGCTTAGTAATATAGGCTTTTTTCTTTTTCAATTTAATTGCAGCATATATTTGTTTGGCGGCTTTTTCTGCGGAAGCCATCCAAAAAGTTGTTCCCAACGCCAAGGAAGTATCCACAAATCCCGGTTGAATATCGGTTACATAAATTTCGGCTTTACTTCTTTTTCCTTTCATCCAAAGCGATTCCAAATAATTTGCCTGAAACGCTTTTGATCCAAAATATGCCGGTACGTGGCGATTACCACGGATGGAAGCGATAGAAGAAATTCCCACCAAATGGCCGTAGCCTTGTTTTCTGAATAAATTATAGGCAAGTCCGTAAATTTTAACCGCTGAAATAACATTGGTTTGCAAAGTTGGCAATTCCTTTTCCCAAGCCAACTCATAATTTGGATCACCAACACCCGAGCTGTACACAACTAAATCGATGGTTTTAAATTCATTTTTTAAATCGTAAAATAACGTTTCGCAAGCATTTAAATCGGTAACATCATTCACTTTCACCACAAAATTTTCGGGATTGGTTGCTTTAATTTCTTGCAGCAATTTTTCTCTTCTGCCTGTAATGATAACTTTGTAGCCATCTTCGGCCAATAATTTCGCCAATTCTTTCCCTATTCCTGATGATGCGCCAATAATTAAAGCCCTTTTCATATTAAAAATTTACGTATTTTTGAGGCTCAATATACACATTTATATGTTTAGTAAAGGACAATTAATTTTTGCGGCATTTTTTGTTATCGCTTTTATCATAGCGATGGTTTGGAGTTACAAAAAAGACATTAAAATTCATAAAAAGTATTACAAAAACGCATTTATTGTGTTGATTTCGGTCATTTTAATCATCATGATTTTTACTTTAATCACCTTCTCATTGCATTGAACGCATCCTGACTTTTCTAATGGGCTGTAAAATGGTCTTTTTACCCCATATTTCACCTTTTTATTACTCCATAGCTATGGCTATGCAGCGCAAAAAAGTCTGCATCTGAGACAAAAATCCCTATTTTTCGCTTCAATCAAAAAAGTCAAGATGAGTTCATTAAAAAAAATCCGCTTCAATAAATTGAAACGGACTTTTACAAAAATTCTTCGTGTTTTTAGTTTATGTTAGGCAACGTGGTATATCTTTTTGCATAATCCAACATTTGCTCAGCAAAACTTGCAGGTTGTACTATTTTTACATCAATAATATTTCCATCAGCATCTAATTCAGCCGTCAGCACAGGATTCACAAAACCGCTGTATGCCGCCGATTTAAATTTGCTGTTGCGATCCAATACTTCTTTATGAATGGCCTGATCAACTTTTACGCCGTAAGTGTCAACCAAAGCTTTACCGGCTTTAAAATCTCCTTCCGATTTAATGCGTTGTATTTCGCTTAACAATTCTCCGAACAAAACTCTCAATTTTGCATAATCACGAACAACAAAATACGTTTTATTGTCTTTTGTCACTTTTTCAATCACATTGTCTTTTTTGCCTTTTTCAAAAGCCCACGCAGCCACCAATTGTCGGTTTCTCATATGTGATTCTTCAATGTCATCACCCAAGTTTACACGAATTAATTGCGTCATTAAACCATTTCTGATATAATTGTCAAAAGCGGCTTTTCCAATTCCTTGCGCATTTGGAGAAATTTTCATTTCAACCAATTTTGTGTCAGGTAAATAATACAATCCAACCAAATCTGCACGTGCTTCTTCCAATGTTGAAGCATAATTTTTCAATGTTTCCTTTGGCTGCCCAATACCGTCATTTATTTGTCCGCTCGCGTGACCAATAACTTCGTGCAAAGCCGTGTGTAATTTATCTGCTTCCTGGCCATATTTAATGTCATACTCAACTTCGGCTTGCTCATAAGCAA
>DATIRG010000310.1:0-6643 GCA_035470005.1 Lutibacter sp.
AAAATCAAATTCCCCTCTTGAGAGGGGCCAGGGGTGTGTAAAAACACGAATAATACTATTAATTAACATTCACAAATCAAAATCCCGATAGCTGTCGGGACGTCAATAATTCAATCCCTGATTTTATCCAGCAAATTGTTAAGTTGCGTCACTTCCTCTAGTGTTAAATGCTGCATTTTTTTGTCGAGTTCCTTTTCTTGAGCATCAATTTTTAACAAGATATCCAGTCCAAGCTGACTTATTTGGATGTCTTTTTGACGTCTGTCCAGTTTGCACTCTTTCCTGACCACCAGTTTTTTGGTCAGCATTCTGTCCACAACCCTGCTGATATCCGAGTTTTTGTCGAGCATCCTTTCTTTCAGCAATCCAATGCTTGAGGCGGCCGGCTGTTGTCCTCGTAAAATGCGAAGCACATTAAATTGGGTAGGCGATAAGTCGAGCGGCTTGATGATTTCCAGCAATTGTTCCGAAAGATAAGTGTTGGTAAAATGAATGTTTACTCTTGCTTTCTGATACTCATTGCTGAAGTTGCTTTTTATTTCGTCCTGAATTTTCATGCGTTGTAAAATTTACGTAAAAGTACAAAAAAGAGGGCCTGAAAATCAAGCCCCCTTTTATTGCGTGTAATTAAATTTTTGCCAGTTCCACTTTGGCGGTAATGGTTACCTCTTCACCAATCATCAAACTTCCTGCTTCCAAAACGGAATTGTATTTCAGGCCAAAATCAGTTCTGTTGATCACGCCCGTAACTTTCAATCCGGCTTTTGTGTTTCCCCACGGATCTTTGGTGGTACCGCCATAAGTCATCGCTAAAGTAATTTCTTTGGTTACGCCGTGCAAAGTCAATTTTCCTTTTAAGTTGTATTTATTTTCTCCTGTTTTTTGAACGGAAGTGCTCACAAATGTCATTTTTGGATATTTCTCAGTCTCAAAAAAGTCGGCGCCTCTCAAATGCTCATCTCTTTTTGCATTGTCGGTATTCACGCTGTTTACATCAACCGTAAAGTTAATTTTAGCGTCAGAAAAGTCTGCTTTGGTTGTGATTATTGAACCTTCATAGGTTGAAAATATGCCTTCAACTTCAGAAATGACCATATGGTCCACGGCAAAACGAATAGCCGAATGTGATGCGTCAATGTTCCATTTGGATTGTGCGCTCATCAAGCTGATGCCAAATACGGCAATTAGGATACTTAATTTTTTCATGATTTAGATGTATTTATGTTGTTTATTTATTAGACTGCAAATATATGTCAAAACAATATATGTTGCAACATATATTGAAAATAAAATTATATAATTTAAGTAAAAATATTATATATTACTGTAATTCAATAGATTATGCATCTAAAATATAATTTTATTTACGGTCCAAAAAGCGTAAATTTGCAGTAATTATATAGCATATGCAGGAAGAACAAGTCATATTGGTAAACGAACAGGACGAAAAAATCGGGTTAATGCCTAAAATGGAGGCGCATGAAAAAGCCGTGCTTCATAGGGCATTTTCGGTATTTGTATTCAATGATAAAAATGAATTGTTGTTGCAGCAGCGTGCAGCGCATAAATACCATTCGCCTTTATTGTGGACAAATACCTGTTGCAGCCACCAGCGCGACGGGGAAGGAAATATAGAAGCCGGTAAACGACGCCTGGAGGAAGAAATGGGCTTTGTATGTGAGTTAAAAGAAGTGACCTGGTTTATTTACAAAGCGCCGTTCGACAATGGGCTGACGGAGCACGAACTGGACCATATTCTGATAGGCTATTACAACGACAATCCGATATTGAACAGGGAAGAAGTTGAAAGTTATCAATGGATGACCATTGAAGCGGTAAAGCGCGATATGGAAAAACATCCTGAAATTTATACCGAATGGTTTAAAATCATTTTCGACAAATATTACAGTTTTATCAGCCATTAAAAAATTATTATGAAAGTTACCGTCAACAGAAAAGCACATTTTAACGCAGCGCACCGATTGTACAATGCTGAATGGACGGATGCACGAAATGCCACAGTGTTTGGCAAATGTGCGAATCCGCATTATCACGGACATAATTATGAGCTCATCGTTGCCGTGAAGGGAGAAATTCACCCGGAAACCGGTTTTGTGATGGATATGAAAATTTTAAAAAACCTGATTGAAACGGAAATCGAAGAACAATTCGACCATAAAAATTTGAATGAAGAAGTCCCGGAATTCAAAACATTGAATCCAACTGCCGAAAATATTGCAGTGGTTATCTGGAACAAACTGCGCTCAAAAATCGACGCAAACCTGGCGCTTTCGATCACGCTTTATGAAACACCCAGAAATTTTGTGACGTATTCCGGAGATTAAAAAAAAGTTATATGTTATACGTTATTGGTTGATTTTAACATATAACATATAACATATAACATATAACAAATAACAAATAACAATATATATTTAGCTTCTTTTTTTACAGGTATTGATTCCGAAAATAGTGTAAAGCGGACAGAAACTTACCAAACTTGTCAATAAGAAAATGAGTGCGAAAGCCAAAAGCACCAAGGCAAGTGTACCTTCTATTTTACCCAAATAATACAAAACGGCAATCGCAACAGCGATTAAAACGCGAATCAATTTATCGGCAGAACCCATGTTTTTTTTCATCATTTAAATTTTTTAAATTAATTAAGAAATAAAGATAGCAAAAATTACGATTCTTTTTTATTTTTATTCAATTCATCCTGTAGCCTTCTCATCGCTTTTTGTTCTCTTTCCAGGGCTTTTTCCTTGTAAACGGCAAACTCTTCCTCATTCTGTGTCAATGCCAGTTTGCATTGTGTGGTGATGCTGTTGCTCTGTTTAAATTTGGTGATAAAAAATAGCAGCGCTCCCAATAAGCCTGTAACAATTAAAAAAAACATCGTTTTAAAAAAGGATTTTCCAAATTGAATGCCAAAGATGGAAATGCTGTCTTTTTCAGCGATTAAGGTTGAAATAATCCCTTCTGTATCTCCCAGGCGGGTATTTAAACTGTCGATCAATTTTTTTTGGGAATTCAGCATGTCTGAATTCAGTAAAACCTTGTTTTTTGAAGCCGAAAGGGAATCCAGAACATTTGATTTTAATTTAAGCAGCCAGGCGCCTTTGACAACTTTATGGTCTTGGATAGAATTTGAATTGTCCATCAAATACTCAAACTGACTTTTTATGGAGACGGTATCAATCAGTTTATTGTTGGATTGGCTAAAAGTGCTTGATGTTATAAATAATACGGCCATCGCCGCGAATGCTATTTTGCTCATTTGTAAAATTTATTTGATTTCATAACGAAGTAAAAAACTAGTTATTGTGATTATAATAGACTTCCAGTTCATTTAAATACCCTTGCTTTTTATTTTCGGCCAACAAAGAATATTTAAAAGAATTTTTGGCCAATTGGTACAGCTCATATTTAGAAAGGTTTAAAGCTTCCTGAATGGCTTCATAATTTTTATTTACCTGTCCGCCAAAATAAGCAGGATCATCAGAATTTACGGTAACCTTCAATCCCAGATCCATCATTTTTTTCAAAGGATGGTTTTTTAAATCATCTACCACCCGAAGCGCCGTATTTGAAAGCGGACAAACCGTTAAGGCAATATCGCGTTTAATGATTTCCTGCACCAGTTTTTCATCCTGCAAAGAGTTGTTTCCGTGGTCGATGCGTTTGATGCCCAGGAGATCGATGGCTTCCCAAACATAAGCGGCAGCACCTTCTTCGCCGGCGTGTGCCAAAGGAATGTAACCTTCTTTTACGGAGGCCTCAAAAACATTTTTGAATTTTGAAGGCGGATTTCCCTTTTCAGAAGAATCCAATCCAACTGCGGTGATTTTAGCCTTAAAAGGAAGTGACTGTTTTAAGGTTTTAAAAGCAGCTTCTTCACTCAAATGACGCAAATAACTCATAATCAGCAATGACGAAACATTTAAGTTGGTTTTTGCGTCATCACATGCTTTTGAAATACCGTTGATCACCGTTTCAAAGGCAACGCCGCGATCGGTATGGGTTTGCGGATCGAACATAATTTCGGTATGCCGTACATGTTGATCGGCGCATTTTTGCAGATAGCTGTAGGTCAAATCGTAAAAATCCTGTTCGGTCACCAAAACGCCTGCGCCCTGATAATATATATTTAAAAAATCCTGCAAACAATTGAATTTATAAGCTTCTTCAATCGCTGAAACAGAATTATAGGGTATCTTAATATGATTTCTTTGGGCTATTTTAAACATCAGTTCAGGCTCAAAAGAACCTTCAATGTGCAAATGCAATTCAGCCTTGGGTAAATTTGCTATAAATGTTTTCATGCTGCAAATTTACATAAATGAATAATTTTAATGGATTTTTGTTTGAAAATTTATAAAGAATTAGATTTAGCCTGAATTTTTTAAAATATTTAAAGAATTGCTTGAATTATACGAGCCTTTCGTTCTATCTGGAGAATCATTAAAATAACTTTAAAACAGTGTCAAAAAAAAAGCAATAAGGTTACAGTAACGCAACCTTATTGCTTTGTGCGATATAGCAATATTAAGATGCTTCTGAAATTGTTGAAATTAAATCGAATTTGAATATGGCATTGCAAATAAGATCTTCATGATCACGATGATTTATGACAGAGATTAAAAGTTGTAATTCAGTGTCGTTAAATTTAATTATTTTGGATTTAATCAGCAATTGATCGTTTAAAAAGGCATTTTTTAACAGTTGCAATTTATAAAGGCGGGGAACAGGGTAGGCAACATAAAAATTTTCAGAAATAATATTTAAAACAAAACTTTCTATTTCGTGATACAATATATTTAAGTGCAATTCTTTTTTTGTATTGATGTCGTTTTTTGTTACTGTGAAATGTTTTTCAGGACTTTTATACGTATTTTCTATGGTTTTCATAATTAATTTTTTAAGGATTTTTAAATGGCGAACTGGGTTTGGGTACTTTGCTGTACTGTAAATTGCGCTGGCATTGCACCATAATTTTCTCATAAATTTGCTGTGTGTTGTTTAATTTTTTCATAATGGTTGTTTTTAATTAATAATTTAAGATATAGAACTCAACTTGACTTTTTTCAATTGGCTAAAAAATTGCTCTTTTGAGCCTGCTTTTTATTTTTTTCTTCTTCAGTAGCGCTGCTATGTAACTCATAAAAACTTTCAATCAGACTCAAAATAGCTAATTTTCGCTTCAATCAAAAAAGTCAAGATGAGTTCATAAAAAAAGGCGCTTTTCGAAAAAAGCACCTTTTAAAATATTGTTTTATAATTTAAAAATCTTCAATAATAATTGAAAGTGCTTTTTGGTATCCATACTTGCTGCTGTTGCGCAATATTGCAAATCGCATAACGATGACACACAACTGAAAATAAGGCCTTGCCATCTTTTAAAGTTGCCATAACAATAGATTGTATGTTAAAAAATTCTTTCATATTTCAATCAAAATTAAAAATTAATTTCAATAAATGAACATTATTTGAATAAAAGATTAAATAATATCGCATTTTCTTGTAAATTTGCAGTCAAAATAAACCAATAAAAATTTTATGGCAAGTATTAAAAATTTAAAAAAGGATATTAATTACGTTCTGGGAGATATTATTGAAGCGTGTTATACTTGGGAATTGTACAATCCTAAAGCAGGTTCAGCAGGGACAGAGGCAATTATAGATGAAGCAATTGAATCATTTGATGTTTTAATTGAGAAAGTGAATGTTAAAAAAATTGAGGACAAAAAAGCTTATTTTAAGGCTATTAATTTAGAATTGGAAAAAACAGCCCACGATTTAATTGAAAAAGTGAACAAACTTTAGTTCTTAAAAGTATCACAAATTACGCTTAAAAGTTTTTAATGTAAGATTTATTGCTTAAATTCACACAATAAATAGAAGAGTGCAACGTTCTTTAATTACCAACTAAAAACCTATTAATTTATGGCAAGAGCAATGTTTGAGTACACAAAAACCATACTCGAAAAAGTCAGCTTTAATAAAGAGTTATTTAAAAAAGAATTGGAAAAAGCAGTAAACAGATTATTGCCCTATGAAATAAAAGAATTGTACTATTGGCTAAAGGAGTTCACCCTTAACAAACCGGAACTTCAATTGTGTTTGGTCTTAGTGGAAAATAATAAAAGGAGCTTTTAAGCTCCTTTTTTTTGTGGCAACGGACTAATTATTTGAACGTCGTTAAAGGCGATTACGCCTCTTATGACGCTGTCTATTACGTTTTTAAGCGTTTCAATTAATTGTATTTTTAATTGGGACTTGTGATAAATAAGGCTTATTTCCCTGGCCGGAACCGGCGCGTTAAATTGACGCAAATACTTTGTGTCTTTGTCGGCCAAATCCAATGTTTGCAAATAAGGCAACAAGGTCATGCCCAAATCTTCTTTGGCCAATTTTATCAAGGTGTCAAAACTGCCGCTCTGAATCTGGAAATGCTGATTTTTATAGCCAATGGCACTGCATAAATTGATGATATTTTCTTTAAAACAATGGCCGTCTTCCAACAACAAAATATCTTCAATCTGCAAATCTTCCACAGCAAGTGTTTTATTTTTGAACAACCGATGTTCTACCGGTACAAATCCGACAAAGGGTTCATAATATAAAACGCGTTCCATAATTT
>DATIRG010000311.1:0-2753 GCA_035470005.1 Lutibacter sp.
CTTTCAAATACCTCATCGCCTTTGTTGGCGCCTCTGGCCTCAGCGCATCGTTTAGTTTTATGGGACAAAAATTTTGGGTTTTTAAAACTTCCAATACCATGTTGGTGAATTAAAACACCTTGGGCGTTACCCTGCGGGTCGTGCTTTACGTTATATCTTTTTCCGCGTTTCACACAAAAAAAGTATGCCACTTCAATCGCTAACGCAAATAAAATTACGTCCCGATAGATTCTGTGTTGATTTACAATAAAAATATTAATTTTTATTTTTATTTATTTTAAAAAGGACTTCGCATAATCTTTAATATTATTGTTTTTATTTTTTCATTTATTTTTATCACTCAATTGATTTTATTTTGAGTTTATTATATTTTAGTCACTTTTCTTTCTTAATTTTGTCCTACAAAGGCGGTCAAGAACCAGCCTGTATAGCGTGTTTATGCCGTTAGTGCATGCACGCTATTTTTTTGCTTTATCCTCTTGATTTCATATTCTTTGTCATATGGAATCTTATTCTTGAATATTATATAAACCATTTCCAAAAGCTTTCGTTGAACTGCTACCAAAGCCTTCATCTTTATTCCGTGTTTTGACACTATTCTTGCATACATATCCCTAAAACTATCATCCCATCTCACAGCAGTCAGTCCTGGCAAATGCATTGCTTTGCGCAAGTGTCTATTTCCACTTTTAGATATTCGGGGCTTTCCTTTTATTGATGTTCCAGATTGTTTTTCTTTAACATCAAGTCCTGCGTAACTTGTCAATTGCCTCTTACTTCGTATGAGTTCAAAACCATTAGTCTCGGCCAAAATAATCACAGCTGTCAACTCCCCAATTCCAGGTATTGTGCAAATGTTCTCTACTTCTTTTTTTAAGTCAGCGTCCTTGTTTACCCAATTTTCAATTTCTTTTTTTATCTCTTTCTCCTGTCCACTCAAGAATTTAATTCTGGCGTTAATACGTAACATACTACTCTCATTAGGCTCAGCCTCTGCTTGTTCTGCATGGAGGTGATTTTTTACCATTGCTCTCTCAAATACTATCTGATCGCGTTCACGGGTAAGCTGTTGCAGATTCTTATAGATTTTCTTCGGACGATGCCATAGGTCTAATTTTCTTTCTAACCCAAATTGTGCAATTCCTTCGGAGCAAGTCTTGTCAGTAACTGTTTTATTATCTAAAGTCCGCATATAATTACTGATTTTATTAGGTAAAACAACGCAAACTTCATGATCTTTTTCATCTAGAAAATAAGCAAATTTCTGATGATAAACACCCGTGGCTTCCATCACATATAGAACCTTTGATTTGTCTTTTGTTAACTTTTTTACCCATTCTAAAAGCAACAAAAAACCTTTCTCATTGTTTCTAAAAACTTTATAGGCATATAAATCAATTGATAAATCTTCAAACATTCTGCCTAAAGTAACTACCAATTCTTTCTGTGCTACATCAATTCCCAATACTTGTTTTAATACTTTCATTCTTAAACTTTAAGTTGTTTTTATAAAGTAAAGAATCTTCCTTAGTCTTTTCTCCTGGTTGGATATTCTGGATATTACGACTCGCGTAATTCCTTACATTCTGTTCAGACTCTAAAAGATAAAAAAGAATGAGGTGGTTTCTATCGGACAATATACTTCTTGAGTTATTTAGCCATCGGTATACTCTCATTCTTCTTACTTTATAATCACAAATTTAATAATCTCTTTTTGGAAATTTATAACTTTGCAAACATAGGAGCTATCGGGATTAAGATTTTTGATTTACAAATAATTACTCACTTTTGCTGCAAACCAATTTTAATTATTGCAAAGCATAAATCCAATTATCTTCAAATTCCCCAAAACAAAAAACCGGGCAAATGCCCGGATTTTTTTAATATCCTTGTAAGGTTAACTTAACGCTTGTTTAATTCTTTTAATCGCTTCACGTAATTGCGCTTCCGATGCGGCGTAAGATATTCTAATGCAAGTTGGCGCACCAAAAGCATCACCAGTTACGGTTGCCACATTTGCTTCAGCCAATAAAAACATTGAGAAATCAGCCGCATTTGCTATTTTATATCCTTTAATTTCTTTTCCGAAGAAATCGGAAACATCAGGAAAAACATAAAATGCGCCTCCGGGAACATTTAATTTAAATCCGTCAATTTCTCTGAGCAAATCAACAACAATGTCTCTGCGGTTGTGAAATTCATCAACCATATATTTAATTTTGGAAACCGGCGCCTGCAATGCCGCAATGGTGGCACGCTGTGCAATGCTGTTGGCTCCAGAAGTAATTTGTCCCTGCATTTTTGTACACGCTTTCGCAATCCATTCCGGTGCGCCAATATAACCAATGCGCCAGCCGGTCATCGCAAATGCTTTTGCAACGCCATTCACGGTGATGGTTCTGTCGTACATACTTGGAATTGCGGCAAAACTAAAATTAGCTTCCCCATAATTGATGTGTTCATAAATTTCATCGGAAAGAATGAAAATATTTGGATGTTTTTCCAGCACTTCAGCAAAAGCCCTATATTCCGCTTCACTATAAATTGTGCCGCTTGGATTATTTGGCGAGTTGAAAAATATCATTTTTGTTTTTGGCGTAATGGCTGTTTCCAGCTGCGCCGGCGTAATTTTAAAATCGGTTTCAACAGTGGAAGGAATTTCAATATACGTAGCTTCCGCCAAAATGGAAATGGCCGAATAACTTACCCAATATGGCGCAGGCAACAACACCTCATCACCCGGATTTAACAAT
>DATIRG010000312.1:0-10228 GCA_035470005.1 Lutibacter sp.
AGACTATAAAAATAATTTTGTTTCCTTTTCTCATTTGAAAGGAAAACTTGGCTATGCACATACGTTTTTTAATAAGCTGACGGCCCACGTAGTTTCTGAAGCAGGAATAACCATAGGTGAAAATTTAAATCGAGCCTTAGATTATAATGTTGGTGGCTATGGAGAAAATTTTATAAATACCTTCATTCCTTTTAACGGGTACGATTACGCTGCACTGAATGGGAATTCTTTTTTGCGTTCAACATTTATGTTTAGATATGAGT
This sequence comes from Lutibacter sp., assembly GCA_035470005.1. GTDB lineage: Bacteria > Bacteroidota > Bacteroidia > Flavobacteriales > Flavobacteriaceae > Lutibacter. The sequence goes on from DATIRG010000312.1 coordinate 264, forward strand.
TTTTACCCAAAAATTATTTGATGGCAACAGCGAATTACGCACGTGTAGGTAAAGATTTGTTAAATGAAGGAAGAATTTTTGAAGACACAAAGTCCGGTTATATGCTTGGTTATGGATTGGACACTTTTTTAGGCCCTATAGAATTTAATTACACCTGGTCACCGGATCATAAGGAGAATTATTGGTATTTTAACGTTGGGTATTGGTTTTAAAAAAAAGTCCTGCAAATTTTTGCAGGACTTTTTAGATATTGAAGCCTTATTTAGTCAATTATTTTACCTTCATTGTCGGTAAAATCAAATCTTAAATATTGGTAGGTAATTCTAGGTAAAATTTTAATCCACTTTTTATATTTTAGATACCATCGCATTTGAATTGACGGAAATCCCTTTTTTAAATACGCAACAATAAAAGGATGCGTATTCAAGGTAATATTTACATGCGCTTTTGAGCTGATAAGTCTTTCAAGTTCTGATTCAATTTTGTCCAATAAGATAATTGGCGATTCAACTTCACCAACACCGCTAGGGTTAGGTTCTTGCGTTTTAATAACCATTTCCGGTCTTACCCGTTGTCTGGTAATTTGAATCAATCCAAATTTACTTGGAGGCAATATTTTATGTTTTGTTTTGTCAAACTCCATTTCAGCCTTCAAATGGTCAAAAAGTTTTTGTCTGTGTTCAGGGGTGTTCATGTCAATAAAATCAACAACAATAATGCCTCCCATATCACGCAGTTGTAATTGTCTTGCAATCTCTGAAGCTGCAATTAAATTAACCTCAAGTGCTGTGTCGGCTTGTGTGTTGGCTTTGTTTGAACGATTGCCGCTGTTTACGTCAATTACGTGAAGCGCTTCGGTATGTTCAATAACCAAATAAGCTCCTTTGCTCATAGAAACTGTTCGGCCAAATGATGTTTTTATTTGGCGTTCAATTCCATGTTTTTCAAAAATAGGAACTTGAGACTTGTATAGTTGCACAATAGACTCTTTTTTAGGCGCGATTTCTTGTAAATATTCTTTAATTTCTAAATACAGAATTTCGTCATTTGTTACAATACTTGTAAACGAATCATTAAACAAATCTCTTAAAATTGAGGAGGCTCTGTTTAATTCACTTAAAACTTTAACGGGCGCTTGCTGTGTTTTTACGGTAACAATTTGTTTACACATAGCAACCCATCGTTCTAAAGAATTTTGAAGATCTTTATCCAACTCTGCAACTTTTTTATTTTCGGCTACAGTTCTGATAATGACACCAAAACCTTTAGGTTTAATGCTTTTGATCAGTCTTTTTAATCGTTCTTTTTCTTCGGGATCATTTATTTTTTGAGAAACAGAAACCCTGTCAGAAAAAGGAACCAATACCAAATATCTACCCGCAATGGATATCTCTGAACTCATCCGCGGACCTTTGGTAGATATGGGTTCTTTTACAATTTGTACCAATAAATTTTGACCTGTTTTTAGCACATCAACAATACTTCCGTCTTTGTTGATATCTTTTTCCAGTTGAAAATTCTTTAAAGTGAAATCTTTTATTTTACCTGTTGTGATACCTTTTATAAATTTATTTAAGGATAGCATTTGAGCGCCTAAATCATGATAATGCAAAAAACCGTCTTTTTCATAACCAACATCAACAAATGATGCGTTTAAACCAGATAGTACTTTGCCAATTCTAGCTAAAAAAATATCTCCGACGGAGAATTTATTGCTATTGGATTCGTTGTTTAGTGCTGTTAATCTGCCATCTTTTAATAAGGCAAAATCAATATCAGAGAAGTTTGATCTAATTATTAATTCTGTTTTCACTCTGAATTGTTTTGTGCCCAAATAAATAATTATTTGAACGATTTATACTAAGTTTTACAGGGTATTATACCCAACAATATTTGCATAAATGCAAATATTTATTTCAATGAACTTTTAAAATTGAAAAGAAAAAAGTAAGCCAAGCTTACTTTTTCTTTTTATGTCTGTTTGCTCTTGCTCTTTTTTTACGTTTGTGAGTCGATATTTTCGCTCTCTTTCTTTTTTTACCACTTGGCATAATTAAAAGTTGTTTTTTAAATTAATAAATATTCTTTAACCTATGTAAAAAACAGGTTATACTGTTACCTTACTTTTAACTCCTTCTACAAATACTTTTGCAGGCTTAAATGAGGGGATGTTGTGAGCCGGAATTTTAATAGTGGTGTTTTTTGAAATGTTTCTTCCAGTTTTTTCAGCTCTTGTTTTAATGATAAAACTGCCAAAACCTCTTAAATAAACATTGTCTCCTTTTTCTAAGGAATTTTTTACCTCTTCCATGAACGCTTCAACAGTTGCTAAAACATCTGCTTTTTCTATTCCAGATTTGTCTGCAATATTTGATACGATTTCTGCTTTCGTCATTTTTAATGTGGGTTATATGTTATTATAAAATTAAGACGGCAAATATATGATATAATAATGAATTTCAAAAAGTTAATTCACTAAAATTTAATTAATTAAAAGATGTATCATTGTGTTTTATAAAAAAAGGAATGATTTTCTCTAAACAATTAATATACTGGTATTTACATAATAAAAGAAATCTGCCATGGCGTGACACCAATAATCCTTACACCGTTTGGCTGTCAGAAATTATTTTGCAACAAACACGCGTTGACCAGGGAATGTCGTATTATTTCCAGTTTATAAAACACTTTCCGACTGTTTTTGATCTGGCAGAAGCATCGGAAGAGCAGGTATTAAAACTTTGGCAAGGTTTGGGATATTATTCCCGGGCAAGAAATTTGCATTATTCTGCAAAATATATTGTAAATGAACTAAATGGTATTTTTCCGGCAACCTATAAAGAGCTCTTAAAGCTTAAAGGTGTTGGCGATTATACCGCTTCTGCAATTGCATCAATCTGTTTTAACGAACCAACAGCGGTGGTCGACGGGAACGTTTATCGTGTCTTATCGCGTTATTTTGGTATAGATACCGCCATAAATTCTTCCGCAGGAATTAAAATATTTAAACAATTGGCGCAACAGTTAATTGATGAAAAAAATCCCGGAACACACAACCAGGCTTTAATGGAATTTGGTGCGCTGATGTGCAAGCCCGGAAATCCCGATTGTGGAATTTGTCCTTTAAACAGCAGTTGTTTTGCTTTGTCCAAAAATTGCATTAAAAACCTTCCCATAAAGGAAAAAAAAGCAAAAATTAAAACACGGCATTTTAATTATTTGGTGATTCATTCAAGTGATCAAAAAACAACAATTGTGAAACGGGAAACTGGAATTTGGCAAAATCTTTATGAGTTTCCGTTAATAGAATCAGATGGTGTTATTGACATAGAAGCGCTTACGGAACATACCATATTTAAGGAACTATTTGAGGGTTTATCGGTAACGGTTAAGCTTTTTGACAAAGAAGTGCTTGTTCACAAATTAACGCACCAACACATTCATACAAAATTTTGGGTGGTAACCACCACAGCATCAGACCATTTTTCAATTCCTTGGAAAGCAATAAAAAAATATCCGGTGTCGGCATTGATTGATAATTTTTTACATCGGTATAAATCCGACTAAATTTTTTAGTACTTTTGTTACTTAATTGATGCTTAAAAAAATGGCTGGGACAATAAACAAGGTTATACTGATAGGACATTTAGGTGATGAAGTAAAAATGCATTATTTTGAGGGTGGAAACGCCATTGGACGGTTTCCAATTGCAACAAATGAAACCTATACAAACAAACAAACCGGAGAAAAAGTTACCACTACAGAATGGCATAATATTGTAGTTAGGAATAAATTGGCCGAAATTTGCGAAAAATATTTGTCGAAAGGTGATAAAGTTTATGTTGAAGGCAGAATAAAAACTAGGCAATGGGAAGGTGAAGATCATACGAAAAGATATACCACTGAAATTCATGTGGTTGATATGACCTTTTTAACCACCAAAAAAGAATTGAATGCGCCAGCTCCGCAGATGGATGCAAAACCATCGGAGTCATCTCAAGGTGTCATCAAAAATGAACAAGAAGAGGATGATTTGCCATTCTAAAGTTTAATTAAATATATGTAAGTTGGATCCTGAACCCACGATTTTATCTATTCTTTTATCAGCAGATGTTTTATCAAATGTGCTGATTGTTGTCGTACTTTTATTGTTGCTTTTACTTTCAGCGTTAATTTCTGGAGCTGAAGTCGCATTTTTTTCACTTTCCCAAACGGATTTGAGCAGAGCTGCTGAATCAAAATCAAGCAAAGAAAAAGCAGTTGTTTTATTGCTTGAGCGGCCAAAAAGATTGCTGGCCACCATTTTAGTTTCAAACAATTTCATCAACATTCTGATTGTGTTGATTTTTGCTTACATAGGTGATTTTTTATTTGCCGAAATTGCTTCAAGTGTATTGAAATTTTTAATTGAAGTTGTTTTAGTTACTTTTTTAATTTTGCTTTTTGGAGAAGTTTTGCCAAAATTGTACGCCTCAAGAAACTCTATGAAGTTTGCGGTAATTATGGTGTATCCTCTTAAAATTTTGGTTTCGTTACTTTCATTTATTAGTTTTCCGTTGTTGGGTTTAACCAATGTTATTGAAAATAATTTAGGAAAACAGAAATCGAGTTTATCAGTTGAAAAATTATCACAGGCGCTTGGACTTACATCCAACGAAACCACAAACAACGACGACCAAAAAATACTAAGAGGAATCGTGAGTTTCGGAAATACGGAAACAGGTCAAATCATGACGCCCCGTATTGATATTTTTGCGCTTTCAAAGGAAGAATCCTATGAAAATGTAGTTGCGAAAATTGTGAATGAAGGATTTTCAAGAAATCCGGTTTATGATGAAAATATTGATGAAATCATAGGGGTTTTATATGCCAAGGATTTATTGCCATATATAGATGTCAAAGATTTTGAGTGGCAAAAATTGATCAGAGAACCCTATTTTGTTCCTGAAAACAAAAAATTGGACGATTTGCTGAAAGAATTTCAGGAGAAGAAAAATCACTTGGCTATAGTTGTTGATGAATATGGAGGAACCTGTGGTATTGTTACCTTGGAAGATGTGATTGAAGAAATTGTTGGTGATATTAGCGATGAATACGACCAGGATGATGCACCCTATACTAAGATTGATGAAAATAATTTCTTGTTCGATGGTAAAATTAATTTGAAAGACTTTTATAAAATTTTAGAAATCGAAAACTCTTATATATTTGAGGAAAATAAAGGGGAGTCTGAAACATTGGCCGGATTTATTTTAGAAATTCACGGAAGATTTCCCAGAAAGCAAGAAATGATTGCTTTTTTTGAGTATTCATTTAAAGTTGAAATCATGGATAAAAAGAGAATAAAACAGTTAAAGGTGACAATTGACCGAGCATTTGTTAAATAAAAAATGAGAAATTTTTGCGCAATATTTTTTTTGTCATTTGTATTGTTTTCCTGCGGAAAAGAAACATTGCCAAAACCTGCGCCTTACTTAAAACTCCAGTATCCGGAAGCAACTTATAAAAAAATTGAATCTGGCGGCCCTTTTACTTTTGAAATCTCAAATCAGGCCAAAATAAACTTCAAAAATAATTATTGGGCAAGTATTGAATATCCGAAATTAAAAGCCACAGTTCACATCACTTATCGGCCTGTAAATAATAATTTAGATCAAATCTTAAAAGAAGTTGAAAAATTAACTTTTGAGCATACCATAAAAGCCGATGCCATTAACGCAGTTCCCTATGAAAATCTTAAAAAAAGAGTTTTTGCGAAACTGTATAATATTGAAGGCGGTGTCGCCACAAATATTCAGTTTAGAGCAACCGACAGCATAAAACATGTGCTTTCCGGTGCCTTATATTTTTATACGAGACCAAACTACGATTCCATTGTGCCGGCTATAAAATATATTGAAAATGACATCATTCATCTAATTGAAACACTGGAATGGAAAAATTGACAGGCAAAAAATTTAAATACACAAAAACGATAAGAATTTGGCTTATCATTGGCTTGCTCATGTTAATTGGCCAAGTTGTGATTGGCGGCATCACCCGCTTAACGGGATCTGGGCTATCTATAACCAAATGGGATATTATTACGGGTGTTATTCCGCCTTTAAATGATGCGGATTGGGTAGATGAATTCGAACTTTATAAAGAAACGCCGCAGTTCCATAAAATTAATTCAACATTTACGATTCAAGAGTTTAAATTTATTTATTTCTGGGAATATTTTCACCGTCTTTGGGTTCGTACACTCGGATTTGTTTTTTTAATTCCTTTTATCATTTTTGTCCTTAAAAAGCAACTCGATTTCTACCTGATAAAGCGCTTGGGCATTGTTATTTTGTTAACCTTATTAACTGCTTCTGCAGGCTGGATTATGGTTCAAAGCGGTTTGGTGGACAGGCCCTGGGTGAATGCGTATAAACTGACCATTCATTTTACGTTAGCAGTATTGGTGGTGTGGGCGATGGTTAAAACTGTTTCCGATGTTTATTTGCTTGGCAGCAATAAATTAATTCCATCAAAAAGTATAGTTTCTTATGTTATAGGCATTGCATTTGTGCAAATGATGTTTGCCGGTGTTATGGCGGGTATGCGTGCCGGATTGTATTATCCAACCTGGCCCGATATGAACGGGGAATTTGTTCCTGAAGTTTTGTCTAAATCAGCAAATTGGGATTGGCACAATATGATTAATTACGATTCTTTTTTATTTGCTCCGGCATTAATTCAGTTTACGCATAGAATGTTTGCTTATATACTGGCGGCTGCAACAATATATATGTTCTTTAAATTAAGGAAAAAGGTTGAAGAAGCTTCTAAAATATGGCTAAACAGCTCTTTGATATTAGTTTGGGTACAAATTGCGTTGGGCATTTTGACCGTTTTAAATGTTGAAGGTAAAATTCCTTTATTTTTTGGCGTAAGCCACCAATTGACAGGTTTAATATATTTTATGGGATTGTTATTTTTGTACAACTCTTTACGAAAACAAAAGGCATAAAAAAAAGCTTCAGATGTCTGAAGCTTTTAGTTTCTTTAAAGAAAAAGTATTACTCAGCAGGAGTTTCTTCAACTGTAACAGCTACAGTGTCAACAGCTACTTCTACTTCAACAGCAGCAGGAGCTTCTTCAACAGTTACTTCAACAGCAGGAGCTTCTTCTTTAGGTGTTTCTTTACAAGAAACAGCAAAAACGCTTACGAAAAGTGCAATTGCTATAAAAAATTTAAATTGTTTCATTTTTTGATATGATTTTTATTGTTGGTGCAAATTAACAACAAATTATATTAATAAAAAAAAAAATATTAATTATTTTCTACAATTACTTTAATTTCTTCAATTTCAGTAACTTTAACGGCCTTATATAAATCGCCTCCGCCAATTCCTGCTATCTTTTTGGCAATATCTTCCTGGCTAATTTTATTTTCATCGAAAGTGAATTGTCCTGCCTTGTCTTCAAAACTTACTTTTGAGTAGGTAACACCTTCAGTTTTAGATAATTTTGACTCAATTGTTTTGGCGCAGCCAATTTCACAAGTCATTCCTTCTATTTCAACTTCTATGGTTTTATAATTGGCGGCTACTTCTTGTTTTTCAATTTCTGATTTCTCGCCGGAAACCTCTTTTTTGGCGTCATTGCAAGAGAATAAAATAAAAGCTATTGATAAAATATACATTGCTTTTTTCATAAATGGTTTCTTTTTAATTGATTTTGCAAAGTTAAAACTAATAATCTTAAATCCGAATAATTAAGCGATTTTTGTATTTTATTTATTGAATGGAAAACAGGAAATTACGCTGGATTTACTTAATAATTCTATCATTTATTTGGGGGAGTTCCTTTATTTTAATGAAAAAAGCTTTGATTGGATTAACGCCAATCCAAGTTGGAGCATTGAGAATTTTAATCACCGCACTTTTTTTGTTGCTGATTGGGTTTAACCGATTGCTTAAAATTGAAAAGCGGCATTGGAAGTATTTAACCCTAAACGCAATGTTGGGTTCTTTTTTTCCGGTATTTTTATTTTCTTTTGCGCTTCAAAAAATAGACAGCTCAATTGCTTCCATTTTAAACGCTTTAACGCCCTTAAACACCTTGCTTTTTGGCGCAATGGTATTTGGGCTTACATTTGAACGAAGACAGCTTATAGGTGTTTTAATTGGGTTTGCAGGAACTGCGATGCTAATTTTGGAGGGCGCTCAAATTCATCAGGAACAGGAATACTTATTTATGGGTTTTGTGATCATCGCTTCTGTTGGATATGCTTTCAATGTGAATCTCATTAAAAAACACTTACACGATTTAGATGCTTTAAGCATCACCGTAGGAATTTTTGCAATTTTAATTGTTCCCGCATTTTTAGTTTTGTGGTTTTCGGACTTTTTTCAAGCTGTTGAAATAAATGACCTAACAACATCTTCACTGATTTATGTTTCAATATTGGCCATTGTTGGCACCGGTATTGCAACCATCATTTTTAACCGTTTAATTCAACTGTCGACTCCGGTATTTTCATCTTCCGTTACCTATTTAATTCCTGTTGTTGCCATCACTTGGGGAATTTTAGATGGAGAGAAAATTTCATTTTTACAATTCTTTTCGGGTTTTGTGATTTTGGTTGGTGTATATCTGGCCAATAAGGCCAAATAAAAAACGGCTCAATTTCTCGAGCCGTTTTTAAAATCAATTTAAAATTTTATTTATAGAAAATCAGCTTCAGTAACGCCTTCATTTACTTTTGCGCCAATTAATTTAAATTCAACTGTTTGCGGACCTAAACTTCCTGTTTTTGTCCCTGGAAATTTAATTCCGTTAAATTCTTGGTAATTGCTGAAAGTTGCTTCCTGATTTTGAGTTTGGCCTTGCATAGTTATTACTTGCAGTTCCTTCACTTTTAATCCGCTTGCAACATCAAAATAAACGAAAGATGAAATAATTTCGCCTTTGGTTGAAATTACATACGCATCTTTACCGTCAACAATTTCGATACCTGTAAGTTTAGAATTTTCGTTGTTTAACAAGCCCATTTCTAAAAATGTTCCGATGGTGTAAGTCATTTCACCAGCTATTGGCGCTGGCAATGGTTGTTTGTTATTAAACACGCCATCTTTAGTCATTACAATTTTAGCCACCACATTTCCGCCCATACTGGTTTCATTGGCATATTTTTCTGATGTTCTTTTTTCGGTGGTTGATATTACGCTTCCCATCGCATTTGCTTCATAGGTAGCCGAAGTGCTTTTTAAAGCTTTCACTTTAGCGGCGCCGCCTATGGCATTGAAGAAATTATCCAAAACTGTTATTTTGGTTACGCCATTTGGAAGCGGTTTGGTCATTTCTGGTTTTGAAGTGGCATTTGTTTCCTTATCAAAATAATTGATGGCATAAGGTAATTTTTCAAGATTTGGCAAAGCATCCAACGCTTTTCCAACAATAACGATTCTTGCATTGTCTTCACTAAAATATTTTTGGGCAACGCGCTGAACATCATCAACGGTTACGGCATTTATTTTTTGAAGATAGGTTTCGTAGAAATTTTCAGGTAATTTTTTAGTGACAATGTCTAAGGCATAACGGGCTACAGTGGCAGGATTTTCAAGTGCCATCACAAAACTTCCGATATAGGCCGCTTTTGCATTTTTCAATTCTTCATCAGTAACTTTATTGTCTCTAAAAGTTTTAATTTCTTTCATAAATTCAACAACAGAACTGTCTGTAACCATATTTCTTACCGAAGCAGACGATTTAAAAGTCGCTGAGGTTCTTTCATCGTTTCCAATTCTTGAATAGGCACCGTAAGTATAACCTTTATCTTCACGTAAATTCAAAAATAAACGACCTTCACCGCCGCCGCCGAAAATTTTATTGGCCAATAAAGCTGCGAAATAATCAGGATTGCTCATTTTTAAATCGACAGTATTTATAACTGCGATATCAGATTGCACCGCATTTGGCATATTGATAAAGTT
>DATIRG010000313.1:0-10537 GCA_035470005.1 Lutibacter sp.
AAAATAATGAAACTGTATTTTCTTCAAGAGGATTTGTGGAGAAAGGCCAGGAATATGAAATGGCTACAACAGATGAAGGAAATACCTGGGTCAACTTTTGGGGAGTTTGGAAAGGTACTTTGGCCGCGAATAATAAAGTGATTGAAATTCCTGTTCATTTAACAGCGCAATTTATCGATGGCAAAATTGTAAGAGAATATGGTTATTGGGACAATGCACCAATTGTTTTGGCTATTCAGGAAATTGAAGCCACAGCAAAAATGGCTGAAGAAACCATGCCTGAAACTGAATAATTTTTTAAACATATAAGTCTAGAATATTAACTAAACATACAATATAATGAAAAAATTACTGATAATAATCACAATATTTTTCTTTGATATGTGGCTAAGCTTATAAAAAAAGTGCGTTAAATTCTTAAAAAACAAATATGTTTATTTCTGAAATTCCTAAAATTGGATACCATCACAAGTCCCCACTTCTTTTTTAGGAATTTCATTTTAATCAACAAAAATTAAATCACTAAAATTTAACATCATGAAAGCTATAAAAATTTACTTCGCAATACTGTTTTTCTTTGCTTTTACCAGCTATGGAATAAGTCAGGATAATGCAAGAATAATCTATGCGTCTTTTGATTACAACGCACAAATCACTTCTGATTATTTGTTTGGACAAGGTTATAAAATAACAAAACATGGAAAATTTATGGATGACGATTCTGACTATCTTTTTGATATTTCTGCAAAAGATACAGATCTAAATTTTGAAACTCCCTCAAATTTAAGTGTAATTGATGGTTTATACAAAGCCTTTGCTGCCGGTGATATTCCATCAGTTCTTGGTGGCATGGATGCCAATATTGTTTGGAACGAAGCCGAAGGAAATGCTTATGCCGACGGAAATCCTTATATAGGTCCGGATGAAGTATTGAATGGCGTTTTTGCCCGCATTGGCGCGGAACATGAATATTTTAACCTGACAGATATAAAACTGCACGAAATGTCTAATAACCAAGTGCTTGCTACTTTAAGATACAAAGCTAAAATAAAGAAAAATGGCGCAGAGTACAATACTCAGGCTGCGCATCTTTGGACGCTAAAAGATGGAAAAGTCACCAATTTTCAACAATATGTTGATACCAAACAACTTGCTGATGCTTTTGGTAAATAATGTATGGAAATACAGTAAAGTCAATTTAAGATCATCAGCATTAACCAAGAAAAAAATTTGGAAATGTTGAATTATATGAACAAAACATAAAACGGGAGAAGCCAAAAACCGAATAGAGTAGGCAAAATTAAACATAAAAAAAATGAACAAAATGAAATCAATTAAACTTTCAATGTTAGGACTTGTAATTTCCATTTTTACTATCGGGTGTAACTCACAACCCGATAAAAAAACTGAAATGGAACCAGCTATAACTGCAGAACCAGTAGTAGCTAAAGCCGATATGGTCAGTATAAAAGCCGAGATTCAAGGCTTGGAAAATGATTGGGCAGCCGCTGACAATGCCCGTAATGCAATAGCCGTTGCTGCATTTTATTCGGATGATGCAATTAGTATGTCCAATAATGCTCCAATGATTGTAGGAAAAGCTGCTATTCAAAAGGATACAGAACAAAGTCTTGCAAAAAGAGCTCAAGGAGAAACAGTTGCTTATGAGACGCTTGAGGTATTTGGTGATGGAAACACAGTGACTGAGATTGGCACATCAATATCTAAAGATGCCTCAGGCAAAGTTGTCAGAACAGGTAAATATATGGCTGTCTGGGAAAAGCGTGACGGAAAATATATATGCATCAGGGATATTTACAATAGCGACGCTTCAGCAAAATAGTTAAAAAGGTTTTATCCCGAGGGCGTATTTTTAAATGCTCCCTCGGGATAAAAAATATTGCTAATATATTATGTTATCAAATATTTAAGGCTTTTAAACTGTCTCATCGGGAAAAACTATTTTAAATAAATTCAAATTACGCTGATGAAAAAATCAATCATACTTTTTACCGCAGTTATCTTTTTCGGAATAGTTCAAGCGCAGGAAATAAGTCAATTTACTTTTAATCATATGGCATTATCAGTAAAAGACCTAGATAAATCAGCTATTTTCTACCAAGAAGTTTTACAGCTGAAGGAAATCACAAATCGCACAAAAATGGATGGGATTCGATGGTTTTCTTTTGGAGAAGGAAAAGAATTACACCTGGTTTCTATTTTGAAAGAGCCTGTTACCACTAACAAAGCAGTTCATTTTGCATTGACAACTAAAAATTTTGATGCTTTTGTAAAAACATTGGAAGCGCCAAATGTCATTTATTCCGATTGGCCGGGAGCGCAAAATAAAATATCAAAAAGAGCAGATGGAATTAAGCAAATTTACTTTCAGGATCCTGACGGTTATTGGATTGAAGTGAATAGTGTTGGTTCAAAATAACAGTAGCTGATAATTAACATCAAAACCAATTTGAAAACAAAAATTTTACTTATAAGTATTTTATTAGGGCATCAACTCGCGTCACAGTCGTATCAAAAAATTCATGAAAATGCAATTTTCATCGACACCCACAACGATTTTTTAAGTAAAACAACAGATTTAGGCTATGTTTTCGATACCGATTTAAGAGGAAAAACACACAGCGATTTAGCAAGGTTAAAAAAAGGGGGCATTGATGCGCAGTTCTTTTCTGTTTTTTGCGACGGTGATAAAAAAAATCCGTATGAATTTGCACATCGGCAAATGGATTCTTTGGATGCCGTGCTAAAACGAAATCCGAATAAAATTGTAAAAGTAGCCAATAGCAAAGCATTGCATAAAGCAGTCAAACAACAAAAAATAGCTGCGATGTTTGGGGTTGAAGGCGGACATATGATAGAAAATGATTTGGATAAACTGGTGGTTTTCTACAATCGGGGTGCCAGATATATGACGCTTACATGGAACAATTCAACAAATTGGGCTTCAAGTGCTTACGACGAAACTTATAACAATGATCTGACAAACAATGGCTTGTCTGATTTTGGAAAACAAGTCGTCAAAAAAATGAATGATTTGGGGATGATGATAGATATTTCTCATGTAGGTGCTCAAACTTTTTGGGATGTTATAAACATTACCACAAAACCAATAATTGCCTCGCACAGCGGGGTTTATGCTTTATGCCAGCACCAACGAAATTTAAACAATGAACAAATTAAAGCCATCGCTAAAAACGGAGGCGTTATTCATGTGAATTTTTATTCTGCTTTTTTGGATAACAATTATATCAAAAAAGTAGATGACTTTTTTGCTAAACATGCCATTGAAATGGAATCGTTAACGGCAAGTGGCATGAATGATCTCCAAAGGGATGATTTTTTATTTAATAAATATAAAAGTGAAGTTGAACCGTTACGAGCTCCCTTTTCTGCTGTAATAGAAAATATTGAATACATCATAAAACTGGTTGGTGTGGATTATGTAGGTATCGGTTCCGATTTTGATGGCATTGAATCTTCTGCAAAAGAATTGGATAATGTCACCAACTATCCGCTTATTACAAAAGCTTTGGTTGAAAAGGGTTACAGCAAAAAAGAAATTACAAAAATATTGGGCGGTAATTTTTTAAGGGTTTTAAAAGCCAATGAAGCAAAAAATAAACCAAAATAACATCATATAAAAAAGCCAATCCGATGAATCAAGTAAAGGCATTTATGGATAAAAGCAATTTGTTTTTAACCGAGAATACAGTTTTAAGATATCTCAATTTTTCAGCACTTTATACCGCACAAGGCATTCCGGAAGGCATCACTTTTTTTGCAATTCCTGCCTGGCTTGCCATGAATGGAAAAACACCTATGGAAATAGGCAGTTTTGTTGCAGTTATTATAATTCCATGGAGTTTTAAAATACTCATTGCGCCATTAATGGATCGCTATACCATTTTGTCGATGGGACGCAAAAGGCCTTGGGTTATCTTTGGTCAGTTGGGTTTGATCTTAAGTTTTTTAAGCATTGCTTTTGTCACTGATCCGCTCAATAATTTAACAGGATTGATGATCTGCGGATTTATGATTAGCTTTTTTGGTGCATTTCAGGATGTTGCAACAGATGGGATGGCCATAGATGTTGTGCCTCAAAAAGAACAAGCAAGGGCAAACGGTATTATGTGGGGTTCAAAAACCATAGGCACCGCCTTGTCTTTAATCGTTGGTACCTCTTTAATAAATATCATAGGATTTTCAACAGCAGTTGCTTCTTTGTCCGTTGCGGTTGCATTAATTATGCTGGTTCCAATATTTTTTAGGGAACGACCCGGTGAAAAATTAATGCCTTGGACTAAAGGAGAAATTTCTGAAGCTTCTAAAACCTCACAATTGGAAAGCTGGAGCGAAATTTTTAGAAATCTTTTAAAAGTTGTGATGCTTCCGTCAAGCATCATTATGGGAATTGCCTCATTAATAATCGGAACTATGTTTGGTTTGATGGATACGCTGCTGCCTGTTTTTACCATTCAGGAGTTAGGCTGGACAAACACCTCATATTCACAAGTATATTCTACGAGTACCATCATAGGCGGTTTTCTCGGTTTGTTCGTGGGTGGCGCGCTGGTTGACTTTTTCGGAAAAAGAAGAATGTTGTCCATCTATCTCATTTTTCTGGTACTGGTAATAACAAGTTTTGCATTTTTACCTTCACTTTGGAGTAGGGATGTTGTGGTTTATATTTTCATTTTGGCGTATTATGCAGGTTATACATTTCTTTGTATTGCTATGTTTGCCATTTGTATGCAATTGTGCTGGAGTACCGTTGCGGCAACGCAATTCACCTTGTTTATGGCACTTTCCAATATGGGCAGGGCTTGGGGATCTGGACTTTTAGGGCCTCTAAAAGAAAACTTTACTTGGGATCAAATATTTCTGTGGATTGCAATTTTTCCATTATTGATGCTCATTTTTATCCAGTTTATAAATTTTATTCAACATAAAAAACATATTGATGGATTTATTCTTGCCCAAGAAAAATTAGCGTTGTTACATGTACCAATTCACAAATAGAAATAAATGGAAACAATAAAAAACTAAAATGAAATTTTCAAAATAGTGTAAAACTAACTACTAACTAACCAAATCAATTACAATGTATTTGAAACAATCACTAATCATTGCGTTTGTATTAAGCGTCATTAGCCTTGGGTCTTGGGAATTCTATTGGCGTTCTCAAGGTTTTTATCCTACGTTTGATGACAATGAAAATCTGTGGTCTGTTCAGAGATCTCGGGTAGAAAAAGCAAACAATGAAGATGTTTTGCTTATTGGCTCTTCGCGTGTGCTTTTTGACATT
The DNA here is from genome assembly GCA_035470005.1 of Lutibacter sp. Taxonomy (GTDB): domain Bacteria; phylum Bacteroidota; class Bacteroidia; order Flavobacteriales; family Flavobacteriaceae; genus Lutibacter. The sequence continues at coordinate 5,327 of DATIRG010000313.1, forward strand.
CAACTAGATGAATGGGAAAATGAAACCGGGAAACGCCCAATTCAACTGGCTTGTGTGGGTTCGTCTCCCTTACCGGTTTTTCACGACATTGTTGAGAAAACAGATTTTAAAGGAACCATTTTAGTTGGGGTAACCCCTGGATTATTTTTTTCAACCACTTTTCCTCAAGCCCGACCTTGGGAATGGCCTCAATCACGGGTAGATTATTATCATGAAAGAACCTATGCACAGCGTGCAAATCATGCAATTTCATTACCGCTTCAAGAAAACTTTGCGTTTTTAAGTGAAGATGAAGGCGTTGATGGTTTAAACTTAAAAGAATTGCTGGGCAAAATTAAAGTAGGAGACCGGATTCACGATCCAATGCCGCCTTTTCATGAATTTGGAGAAATTGCAAAAGATCGAAATTTAAAGATGAAAGAAATCGCGGTAATCGATACCGCTTATGCCAATTCTGTAAAAAAGGTTTGGATGTTTTTTGGAAAAGGTGCGCCACCACCTGATAAAGAAGCTACCATGGCTTTCTTTTTAGCCGACCTTAAGAAATTTAAAGCACGCGGAGGAAAAGTAATTTTAGTGAGATGCCCTTCAAGCGGCGGAGTTAGAATGGGTGAGAATATGGGATTGCCAAGAGCTGAATTTTATGACGACTTGGTGAGTAAAGCCCAAGTAAAAAGTTACCATTTTGAGGATTATGAGCAATTTAAAAATCTGGAATGTCCGGAATGGTCGCATTTATCAGTAACTGATGCGCAATTTTTCACTACGGAATTGGTGAAAATAATGATAAAAGACGGTGCAATAACCAATTATAATATCAACTAGTTATGTTATTCAACTCACTAAGTTTCGTCATATTTCTCATTGTAGTTTTGATTTTATATTATGCAAAACTTTTCAGCTGGGCCAACAAAAAAAGAATGCTGCTTTTTGCGAGTTATATATTTTACGGACTATGGAATCCGCCATTGGTTATTTTACTTTGGATTTCCACAATGATAGATTGGATTGCCGGAAATAAACTGGCCCAAGAAGAAAATCAAAAAAATAGAAATCTGTGGTTGCTCTTGAGCATGTCCGTAAACCTTGGTTTTTTGGCTTTTTTCAAGTATGGAAATTTTTTGCTGGAAAATTTCACCGCACTTGTAAATTCAGTAGATATCTATTATCATCCGCTGGAAATGGACATTATTTTGCCTATGGGAATTTCATTTTACACCTTTCAAACAATGTCTTATACCATAGATATTTATAGCAGAAAAACGCAGCCGGCAAAAACATTTTTAGATTTCGCGCTTTATGTTACCTTTTTTCCTCAATTGGTTGCCGGTCCAATAGTAAGAGCCGGTGATTTAATATCACAATTCTATGAAGAGAAAAAAGCAACTGTAAACCAGTTTATTTGGGGTTTGTTTTTATTGACCATTGGTTTGTTTCAAAAAGTGGTGTTGGCTGATACGTTGCTGTCAGACACTTCAGATGAAGTATTTGGCTCAAAATCAGTCTTAAATGGATTAGATGCCTGGACAGGAACACTCGCGTTTTCCGGACAAATATTTTTTGATTTTGCAGGCTATTCAACTTGCGCAATCGGAATCGCTTTAATGCTTGGAATTGTGTTGCCTGATAACTTCAGGTATCCCTATGCATCTTTAGGATTTTCAGATTTATGGAAACGTTGGCATATCTCTTTGTCAAGCTGGTTGAAAGATTATTTATACATTCCGCTGGGAGGAAGTAAAAATGGCATCATCAAAATGTATGTTGCTTTAATGCTCACTATGTTACTGGGCGGGCTTTGGCACGGCGCAGCGTGGACTTTTGTGGTTTGGGGCGGATTGCATGGCACTTATTTAATTTTAGAAAGATTGCAAAGGCAATACTTGCCGTTCAAAATTACGGCATGGAATGGAATTTTCTTGGCTTTCACCACTTTTACCTGCGTAAATTTTACCTGGGTGTTTTTTAGGGCACGGGAATTTTCAACTGCAAAGAATATGCTAAGTTCAATGCTTTTTATGAATCCTGATGGTGAAAAAATATTGCAGTATTTCGATATCATAAAAGTATTTACGTTAATATCCTTAATGTTTTTAAGTCATTGGTTTATGAGAAATACCTCATTAAAAACGGTGTCTTTAAAAACTTCTCCTTGGATTTTGGGCGTTGTTTGGGCTGTTATGTTTTTGTTGATAGCAATTGCGCAAGGAAGCGGAGAACAGTTTATTTATTTTCAGTTTTAAGAATTTTTTATTGAAAATTGATTAAATAAACAGATTTAAATGTATTTAAAACAAAATCACCTAATTAAATGAAGGAAATTAAAACAAACCGAATTGAATCGATAGACGTGCTTCGCGGACTAGTCATGGTTATTATGGCGCTTGACCATACCAGGGCTTATTTTCACTACGGTTCGTTTTATGTAGATCCAACCAATTTAGAAACTACGACACCAATTTTATTTTTCACCCGTTTTGTCACCCATTTTTGTGCGCCTGTTTTCGTATTTCTGGCCGGAACATCTGCATTTTTACAAAGCAGCAAAAAAACAAAACCTGAACTGTTTAAATTTTTGTTTTCCAGAGGTATTTGGCTAATAGCATTGGAAATTATCGTCAATAACTTAATCTGGACATTTGACTTTACCTATAGTATTCAAATCTTTCAAGTTATTTGGGCTATTGGGGTTAGTATGATTTGTTTATCTTTTTTAATTTACTTGCCCAAAAAAATAATTCTTGTTGTAGGCATCATTCTTATTGCAGGTCATAATGCTTTGGATGGCATCGTAATGGAAGGTCAAAGCTCTCAATCAATTATTTGGTATCTATTGCATCAACAAAATTTGCTTGTGCTTAATCCAAAGCATCTCATAATCATACAATACCCTATTATTCCTTGGATAGGAGTGATGGCTTTGGGTTATTGTTTTGGTGAATTATATGAAAAGGATTTTAATGCTCAATTTCGAAAAAAATGGTTATTAGGTTTAGGTTTTAGTACTATTGCCTTGTTTTTCATCCTTCGAGGAATCAATGTTTATGGCGATTTAGTGCCGTGGAGTATGCAGGAGTCATCAACAAAAACCATATTGTCATTTTTTAATGTCACCAAATATCCGCCCTCACTGCATTATTTGCTTTTAACGATTGGACCTTCTTTGTTATTTTTAGTCGTCGTTGAAAATTATAAAAGCAAGGCAACAAATTTTCTTTTGGTTTTCGGCAGGGTTCCGCTATACTTTTATTTTGTACATATGCTCGTAATTCATTCTTTGGCCATTGTTGGAATGCTCATTTTTAGAGGAAATTGGCAGGACATGATTTTAACCGCAGAAAGTTTTTTGGGAGAAAATCTCTCAACCTATGGTTATTCTTTAGGTGTCGTCTATCTGGTATGGATTGCCATTATCTTTTTGCTTTATCCTTCCAGTAAAAAATATATGAAGTACAAGTCAAACAATAAAAATAAATGGTGGTTAAGCTACTTGTAAAATTTAGTATAAAAAATCATAAATGCAACATCAAAAAGAAATATTAAAAAGAACCAATCGGCTGCCAAAATAAAGTACCGTACAAAAAAACGATATAAATAATGGGTAAAACTTTTTATAAATATCCTTAAAAACCCATTTTGTGGACGGCAGGATTAAACCTTAAAATAAAAATCAAATTTATCACAATAGCTTTTTCTTTGAAATTTGAGTATTTTTGCACTTATGATTAAAAATATACAGCTTCGGATTTCTATTCAAGAGGAAAAACTTGAAGGTATTTTAAAGAAAAAGTCTGCTCGCTTTTTAAATATTGCTGAAAAAGACATCAATGCCGTAAAAGTGTTGCGAAAATCTATTGATGCCCGAAAGTCTGAAATTTTTTTTAATTATAAAGTAGCCGTATATATTCACGAGCAATTGCCTGAATCTTCAGAATATTCCTTCGAATTTAAGGATGTTTCTTCTGCCAAAGAAATCCATATCATCGGTTTTGGACCGGCAGGAATGTTTGCCGCATTGCGTTGCATTGAATTGGGTTACAAACCTGTTGTATTGGAACGCGGAAAAAAAGTAAAGGAAAGAAGGCGCGATTTGCGGGCAATCAACCAATTTCATATTGTTGATGAAGATTCCAATTACTGTTTTGGCGAAGGCGGTGCAGGAACGTATTCTGATGGAAAATTATATACCAGAAGCTTAAAACGAGGCGATGTTCGTCGCGTATTCGAAAATTTTGTATTTCACGGCGCCACCGAAGAAATTTTGGTTGATGCTCATCCGCATATTGGCACCAACAAATTGCCTAAAATTGTAGAAAATATTAGGGAAACCATTTTAAAATACGGCGGCGAAATTCATTTTGAAAGCAGGGTTGTCGATTTTATCATCAAAAACAATAAAATTCAGGCCATAAAATTACAAAATGATACTGAAATACCTGTTGAAGCGCTGATTTTAGCGACCGGACATTCGGCCCGAGATATTTACTATTTATTGCACAGAAAAAATATTTCCTTAAAAGCCAAGTCTTTTGCCATGGGCGTTCGGGTTGAACATCCGCAGCAAATTATAGATTCTATTCAATACCATTGCGAAGGTGAAAGAAATGAATTGTTGCCGCCTGCCGCTTACAGCCTTGTGCATCAGGTAAATGAGAGAGGTGTTTATTCTTTTTGTATGTGTCCTGGCGGATTTATTGTACCAGCCGCAACAGCAAATGGGGAAGTTGTGGTGAACGGCATGTCGCCTTCAAGACGAAATAGCAAGTTTGCCAATTCCGGAATTGTGGTGGAAATAAATGCGGATAAAGATTTGTACAAATACGAGCAATTTGGTGTTTTGAAAGGATTGGAATTTCAAAAAGATTTGGAAAAACTGGCTTTTTTGGCAGGTGGAAGAACACAGACTGCCCCGGCACAAAGACTTACCGATTTTGTGGAAGGTAAACTATCTTCAAGTTTGAATGTAACCTCTTACCAGCCAGGATTAAAATCGGCGCCGTTGCATTCCTTGTTGCCAAAAATGATAGGAGGAAGGCTGAGAACAGGATTTATGGAATTCGGAAAAAAAATGAAAGGTTTTTATACCGAAGAAGCAAATGTGGTTGGGGTTGAATCCCGAACTTCTTCACCAGTAAATATTCCTCGAAAAGAAAATTTAGAACATCCGGAAATTGCCGGACTTTTTCCTTGCGGAGAGGGTGGAGGTTATGC
>DATIRG010000314.1:0-4237 GCA_035470005.1 Lutibacter sp.
ACAAAAAGAGAGGTTATTAAAATATCATCCTCCTTAAATTCTCCTTGTGCTAAATTGTTGTTTTGCAACTGATTGATGGTATCTGAAACAATTGCAGGAACATTGTTAAATGATGGAAGCACATTCGGCTTAAAAACCGAAACCGCAAAAATTATTGCAATGGTTGCTGCTGCAGCCCAAAAAATTCTTTTTCTTGAAAAGATGTTAAACCTTTGCTCTTTTTGGTTTGAAACCTTTTCCAATATTTTCATTTTAGATTTAGAAAAATAATCTTCAGGAACTTTAAAACCTAATGTTGATGAATGCATTTTATGCATTTGACTGTCAAATGTAGTTTGACTGTCAGTTTCTAATTTTGAATCCATATGATTGTTTGTTTTTTTCATGGTATATACTTAGACCTTGTTATTTGACAATAGTTCAACAGTCAGCATATTTTTTTCAATATGTTTGACTGTGTTGTAATAAGAAGACTTTAAAGTGCCTTCTTTGATACCTAAAATTTCTTCCATTTCACGAAATTTTAAATCGTCGTAATACTTCATTTGAAATATATGTCGTTCTTTTTCGGGTAATTCGGACAAGATTCGCTGTAGTTTTAATTGGATTTCATCACCTTCAAAAAAGGCATCATCCACTAAATTATTTAAATATTTATTGCTGACATCATCTAAGGATAAATGATACTTTTTTTTATTTTCTTCCAAAAACCGCAGCGATTCATTGTAGGCGATGCGATACATCCAGGTATGCAAACTGCTTTTTTGCTGAAAATTTGGGAGGCTTTTGTAAATTCTTAAAAAAGTGTTTTGAAGTACATCATTGGCGTTTTCGTGCGTAACTACTAATTTTCTGATATGCCAATACAGTCGTTCCTGATAAAGATCTAATAATTTCTTAAAGGCTTTATCCTTTTCTTTATTGTCTAGTAAATCTCTTATGAATTCTCCTTCGCCCGTCAAAATATCTTTGGATTAATCGCTTTATAATATTGTTAGACCTTTAAAAAACAGAAAAGTTTAAATTATGATACGTTTTACTCAACTTAATTAATAATTCAAGCCGCGTTAAGGATAGTGCTGTTTGTTTGAGCGCTGTTTTTGTTGCTTTTCGCAACTAAAAAAAGCGAGCAGCGAAATACTTGTATTCATGAGTTCCTATTTAATAAAATAAAAATAACGAATAAAGCCTGACCCAACGGGTAACGCCCAAATTTTAGATAAAACTTTCTAAAGCCAACTCGTAACTTTGGAGTCCGAAACCGGCAATAATTCCTTTTGCATTTGGCGCTATATATGAAACATGGCGAAATTCCTCACGCGCGTAAACATTGGAGATATGAACTTCAATTACCGGAGTTTCAATACCTTTTATGGCGTCGCCAATGGCAATGGAAGTGTGTGTGTAAGCACCGGCATTTAAAATAATACCATCGAAACTAAAGCCAACTTCGTGCAATTTATTGATGATTTCGCCCTCAATATTGCTTTGAAAATAGTGCAATTCAACATCTGCATATTTTTTTTTCAGGCTTTCAAAAAATTGCTCGAAAGTTAAGTTTCCATAAATGGCAGGTTCGCGTTTGCCAAGCAGGTTTAAATTTGGGCCGTTTAATATTAAAATTTTCATCTGTTTAAATTTTATTTTTTAACGGAAACAGATGCTGTTCGCCATTAATTATTCCTTTATGAAACAAAATTTGCGATGTTCGTTTCATACTATAAAAGTATTGTAAAATTTTAACAAAAAAAAACGGAAGCGTTGGCTTCCGTTTTTTAAATTCAATTAATATTCTTAAAATTTGTATCCCAAAGAAAACGATATCACTGAATTTGAAATTTTATCATCACCACTATCTTTTGCAATATTTGACAAACCGATATTATATCTGGCTTGTGCAAATAATTTTTCAGTAAACCCGTATGACAATCCAAAATTAGCACCAAAATCCGTTGATTCAAATTCATCTTTAACATCTTGATCCAATACTTCTGCAGATACTAAAAAACCAATTTGAGGTCCGGCTTCTAAATAAAATCTGTTTGCAACATCATACTTGAACATCAATGGAATATTAATGTAATTAAGATTTAAATCAGCTGAGAAACCTGAAGTAGATTCATCAAATTTTGCTCCCTGAGTTGAATACAACAATTCTGGTTGTAAGTAAAAAGAATCTGCTAACATAATTTCAGCAAAAACGCCCACATTGAAACCAATCAAAGTTTTATTATCAGTAATGTCTCCTGATAAATTGGCCACATTTAAACCAGCTTTTGCTCCAAAAGAAGTTTGGGCATTTACACCCACAAAAGAAGATATTGCAATAAATGCAACTAAAATGATTTTTTTCATAATTTGATTAATTTAAAATTAGTAGTATAAATATATTACTTTTTTATCAATAATATTATTTTAGGTGACTTTTTTTGCAATTACTGAAATAAGTTAAACTTAAATCAATTAACTTTTAAATTAAATAAGACACTTATATTCGTATTATACATTTACAAAATGAACGAGAATACTGTAAAAATTAAACAAAAAAAAACGGAAGCGCTGGCTTCCGTTTTTAATTCAATAAGTAAAGTCTTAAAATTTGTATCCCAAAGAAAACGACATTACTGCATTTGAAACTTTATCATTTCCATTATCTTTTACAATATTTGACAAACCAAGATTGTATCTTGCCTGTGCAAATATTTTTTCGGTAAATCCGTATGATAAACCAAAATTAGCAGCAAAATCTGTTGATTCGTATGAATCTTTAACATCTAAATCTCCTAAATCTGCAGCAACTAAAAATCCAACTTGAGGTCCAGCTTCTAAATAAAATCTGTTGGCTACATCATACTTGAACATAATTGGTAAATTGATGTAATTAAGTTTTAAATCCGTAGATCCTACAATAGGAAAATCAAATTTAGCTCCTTGTGTTGAATAGAACAATTCTGGCTGGATGTAAAAAGAGTCAGCCAATGGAATTTCGACAAAAACGCCTGCATTAAAACCAATTAAGGATTCATTATCGGTAACATCACCAATTAAATTAGCTACATTTAAACCGGCTTTTGCCCCAAAGGAAGTTTGAGCATTTACACTCACTAAAGAAAATATTGCAATTGCTGCAACAAAAATCATTTTTTTCATAATTAAATTAATTTTAAATTAACGTATTGCATTTTTAGCAATATCGAGATTATTGATATTTTTATTTTTAATATCAATTAGCAACAGTTTACAACTACCGTGCCTAAAAGATTGGTATCAACTAAAATCATTTATGATTACATTTACAAAATGAAACAGGTATCACAAATTTTTTTCACAAAGGAATGATTAACAGCCATCACACCTATTTAAAGGCAACATTTATAAGCGCAAAAAAAAATAAAATTTAAACAGATGAAATGGAACAATGCTTTACACGATTATCAGCTTTATTTAAAAATTGAAAAAGGCTTGTCGCAAAATACCATCGACAGTTATTCGCGTGATGTGAAAAAGCTGATGCTGTATTTGGAGGAAAACGAAATGATTATTTCGCCCATTTCCCTGAATCAGGAGGATTTTAAGCAATTTATTTATGAAACCTCCAAACAAATTAATCCACGATCACAGGCACGATTAATTTCGGGCATTCGAAATTTTTTCAACTATTTAATCTTTGAAGAATACCGAAAAGACAATCCGACCGAATTAATTGAAACGCCTAAAATAGGCAGGAAACTGCCGGATACTTTGGCTTTGGAAGAAATTGATCTGCTCATTGGCGGCATCGATTTAAGCGAACCGCAAGGTGAGCGAAACCGAACAATCTTAGAAACTTTATACAGTTGTGGTTTGCGAGTTTCCGAATTGACGAATTTGAAGATTTCTGATTTATTTTTTGAAGAAGATTTTATTCGGGTCATTGGAAAAGGCAATAAACAGCGTTTTGTACCCATCAATCCACAAACAGAAAAGTATATTTCGTTTTACCTGAATTCAATAAGAACCCATATTGACGTTCAAAAAGGATTTGAAGACACGGTTTTTTTAAACAGAAGAGGAAAAAAATTAACACGTGTGATGATTTTTACGATTATCAAAAATCTGGCAATCAAAGTTGGCATTAAAAAGAAGATAAGTCCGCACACTTTTCGGCATTCTTTTGCCACACATTTGCTGGAACGCGGTGCCGATATAAGGGCTATACAGCAAATGCTGGGTCACGAAAGCATTACCACTACTGAAA
>DATIRG010000315.1:0-1853 GCA_035470005.1 Lutibacter sp.
ATAAATTGGCTTAAAAAAAATGTTTTTTTGAAAAACCTAGGCAGATTTTTTTTTGGAAAAAAACCAGATGCGTTTTTTCTTGGGCGGAGTTTCACTACCCAACAAAAGAGACAAAGTTTTTAAACTTTCGCTGCGGTCTGCAATTAATTTTATGATGCTTATAAACGGAATAAATAAGATCATTCCTGCGGCTCCCCATAAAATTCCGCCGGCAATAATCACAATAATGATGACAAGTGGATTTATTTTTAAGCGGTTGCCCACCGCCAGCGGAAATATAATGTTTCCTTCCAACAATTGTACGAATGCAAAAATCAATATGACGCCAACCGGATACCAAACAGAATCAAAAGTTACCCAAGAAACCGCAATGGGCAAAAGTGAGGAAATGATAATTCCGGCATAAGGAATAAATGTTAAAATGGAGGCGATAAAACCAAACATAAAAGGGTGCGGAATACCAAGTATTGTCAATCCAATGCTATTTAAAATCCCCACTATTAAATACACCAATAACATTCCCTTTACAAAATTGTAATAAGAATGAATGGTTTCAAGAAGTATTTCATGGATAGATTCTTTTTTATCTGCAGGAAAAATTTTGTACAGCACATTTGTAAGCATTTCCCGATAATAAAGAATGAGTGTAGAAAAAACAGGAATGATAATCAGGAAAAAAGCCGACATAGAAACGGAATAAGCCGTATTCATCAGAAATTCGAAAATTTTAGATCCGGAGCCAGCCAGCAAATTCTCAAATAGCTTTGAAAATTCATCCGTATTGATGTTATATCGTTCTTCTAAAAAAATATACAATTGTGTAAAGGATTCTGAAAATTTATCCTTGAACAAATGCCATTCCTGTAAAAATCCGGCAATTTGTGTAAACAGCAAATAAATAATGGCACCTAAAAGTATAAAAATGGTAGAAATTGCCAATAAAATACTGCCCATTTTATTGATGCCTTTTCTTTCAAGCCATTTACAAATCGGATATAAAATAAAACTGATAAGCAACGAAAAACTTAGCGGTATAAATAAGGTTTTGCCAAAATAGAGCACCAAGGAAATCAGCACTGTGTATTGAAGGATTTCAAGCACCGGAAATTTTCTTTTTACAGGAACCATTGTTTTAGGAATTTCTGCCATAACTCAATAAATTTTTATGATTCTTTATGGTGTTCCAATTATTTATTTCTATATAAAAAGTTAAAATAACTAGTTATAAATTGTTCAAGTCTAGTGTTTTAAAACACTCCGACTTATTATTTAGCTACTCTAATATAATCATTTTTTTTCAGATGTTAAATGACTTATGAATTTTTTTTTGTGATTAAAAATCAATCATTCAATATTTTAAATAATATTTATAGTTGCTTTGTCCTCATAAAAAGATAGTTTTGATTTCATTAATTTTACGGAATGTACACAACCATTTTAAACCATGTAAATCAGCACATTATTCTTACGGAAAAGGAGCAAGATTATTTTAAATCGATATTATTTCCTGTTGAAATAGGGAAAAGAAAGAAATTGGTTAAACCCAGCAGGTTTGTTAAACACGAATATTTTGTGGTTAAAGGTTGTTTGATTGGGTATTATTTGGATGAAACAGGAAAGAAAAATATTATTCAGTTTGCCATTGAAAATTGGTGGATTGGTGATATTGATGCCTTTTATAATAGTGTTCCTTCAAAATATTACATTGAAGCCATTGAAGATTCAACGTTATTGGCAATTCTTTATGATGATTTACAGCGCCTGTTTGAAAATGTTCCAAAATTTGAACGCTATTTTAGGATTTTGGTCACCAATGGATTTATTTCTTTGCAACGCCGAATTTTATCTTCACT
>DATIRG010000316.1:0-2866 GCA_035470005.1 Lutibacter sp.
AAATACGCTGCATGCCGAATTTTTTGAAGACCAGACAAAACAGCTCAATTTATTTGTTGTAGGTGTTGGCAATGTCGGACAAAAATTATTGGCGCAAATTAAAAATCAGCAACCTTATTTATTGGAACAGTTGAAATTACAAGTCAGGGTAATTGGTATGACAAATTCAAAAAAGATGTTGTTTAATGAAGACGGAATAGATTTAGACTCCTGGAAAATGCAGTTGGACAAGGCCGAAAATCTGAATATGGATGCTTTCCACAACAAAATTACTGATCTAAATTACAGAAACAGCATATTTGTGGACAATACCGCCGAAGAATCTGTAGCCAATTTATATGCCAGTTATTTAAAGGAAAGCGTGGCTGTGGTAACCTGCAATAAAATTGCCTGCTCTTCAAATTATGACAATTATGTGAATTTGAAAAATTTAAGCAGAAAATACAGTGCGCCATTTTTATTCGAAACCAATGTTGGTGCAGGTTTGCCGATTATAGACACGCTTAAAAACTTAATTGCTTCGGGCGATAAAGTTACCCAAATACAGGCGGTACTTTCGGGCAGTTTGAACTTTATTTTCAATAATTTCAATGAACAAACTTCGTTTTTTGAAGTGGTTCAACAAGCTGGCGTTGAAGGTTATACAGAGCCTGACCCAAGAATAGATTTAAGTGGCGTTGACGTTGCACGTAAAATTTTGATCTTGGCCAGGGAAAGCGGGACAAAACTGGAATTAAGCGATATCGCCAACGATTCCTTTTTGCCAAAATTAAGTCTGGAAGCTAAATCAGTACCCGATTTTATGGAAACCTTGAAAACGGAATCCGCTCACTTTTCCCAATTGCGAAAAAAATGCCGAAGAAAAAAATTGCCGACTTAAATATGTTACCGAATTCAACAATGGAAAGGCAAATGTTGGATTAAAGGAAATTCCGGCCGCTCACCCATTTTATGATTTGGCAGGAAAAGACAATATTGTGTTGTTTTTTACAAACAGATATAGCGAACAACCCTTGATTATCAAAGGTGCCGGCGCAGGAGCCGATGTTACGGCTTCTGGTTTATTTGCAGATATTATTAGAATTGGTAATAATTAAAAAATGAAAGAACTAAAAATATTTACGCCTGCAACCATTGCGAATGTTTCTTGCGGTTTTGATGTGTTAGGGTTGGCATTAGACACTGTCGGCGATGAAATGACCATCAGAAAAGTGGCCGAAAAAGGCGTAAGAATCACAAAAATTACGGGACAATCGGTTCCTTTGGAAACCCACAAAAATGTGTCGGGTGTTGCGGCATTGGCACTGTTGGCTGAAATTGACACCGATTTCGGATTTGAAATTGAAATAGACAAACGCATAAAACCAGGAAGCGGCATTGGCAGCAGTGCCGCAAGTTCTGCCGGTGCGGTTTGGGCCATCAATAAATTGTTGGGAGATCCTTTCAGTACCAAAGATTTGGTGCGTTTTGCCATGGAAGGCGAACGTTTGGCAAGCGGCGTTCCGCACGCCGACAACGTGGCTCCTGCCCTTTTTGGCGGATTTACCTTGGTGAGAAGTTATGAGCCTTTGGATATTATCAACATTCATACACCAAGTGAGTTGTTTGTAACCGTCATTCATCCGCAAATAGAAGTCAAAACTTCTGATGCGCGTGAAATTTTGAAAACAAATGTCACCTTAAAAAATGCCATCAAACAATGGGGAAATGTGGGCGGATTAATCAGCGGACTTTATACCGAAGATTATGAACTGATCGGGCGTTCTTTGGAGGATTTTATTGTGGAACCGATTCGCTCTATTTTAATTCCTGCTTTTGATTTATTGAAAATTGAATCGGTGAAAGCAGGTGCTTTGGGATGTGGTATTTCCGGTTCCGGTCCTTCAGTTTTTGCGTTAAGTAAAGGAAAAGAAAACGCTTTAAAAGTAGCTGAAGCGATGCGATTGGTATACAATAAAGTTGGTTTACCGTATGATATTCACGTATCAAAAGTGAATAAAGAAGGAATAAAAATTTTAGAAAGCAAGTAATATGAACTTTTACAGTTTAAATAAAATAGCGCCAAATGTCACCTTTAAAGATGCCGTAATCAAAGGTTTGGCGCCCGATAAAGGTTTATATTTTCCAGAGAAAATAACCCCTTTAAGCGAAGAATTTTTAAATAATATTGAAAAGTATTCAAATGCCGAAATTGGCTTTGAAGTAATCAAACAATTTGTGGCTGATGAAATTCCAGAAAAGGAATTGAAAGAAATTATTGAAGAAACATTGAACTTTTATTTTCCAATTGTAGCTATTGAAGAAAATATTGCCGCTTTGGAATTATTTCACGGTCCGACCATGGCGTTTAAAGATGTTGGCGCGCGATTTATGGCGCGTTGCTTGGGCTATTTCAACAAAGAAGAAAAAACAGCCAAAGTAACGGTTTTGGTAGCAACTTCGGGTGATACCGGCGGTGCAGTGGCTAGTGGTTTTCTTGGTGTTGAAGGTGTTGAAGTCGTAATTTTATACCCAAGCGGCAAAGTGAGCGACGTTCAGGAAAAGCAACTGACAACTTTAGGACAGAACATTACCGCTTTGGAAGTAACCGGTACTTTCGACGATTGCCAGGCCATGGTGAAAACGGCATTTTTGGATGCAGAATTAATTGCAAACAAAAATTTAACCTCAGCAAATTCAATCAATGTGGCACGCTGGCTGCCACAAATGTTTTATTTCTTTTTTGCCTATAAACAATTAAAAAGCAAAAATAAAGACTTGATTTTTTCTGTTCCCAGCGGAAATTTTGGAAATATTTGTGCCGGTTTGATGGCTTACAAATTGGGATTACCTGTTAAACAGTTAATTGCGGCTACAAATATCAACG
>DATIRG010000317.1:0-3066 GCA_035470005.1 Lutibacter sp.
AAGCAAGCATTACAATGCAAAATACTTACCCAACGAATTATTTTGAAAGTCCGTTAGACATTCCTTTAATATTATCTGGAACTTTCGGTGAATTGCGCCCAAATCATTTTCACGCAGGATTGGATATTAAAACGCAACAAAGAGAAGGATTAAATGTTTTAGCCGCTGCTGATGGTTATATTTCCAGAATAAGAATTGCACATTGGGGTTATGGAAAGGCACTTTACATTACGCATTCAAACGGCTATACAACGGTTTACGGACATTTACAAAAATTTAGCGACCGTATAGAAGCATATATTAAAAAACAACAATACAAAAATGAGAGTTTTGAAGTTCAGGCATATCCTTCCGCTTCGGAATTGCCCATCAAAAAAGGCGAAATAATTGCGTTAAGCGGAAGAACAGGCGGATTTATGGGACCTCATTTACATTTTGAAATTAGAGATTCGGCTTCTGAAAAAACAATAAACCCATTTCTTTTCGGCATTCAATTAAGTGACTCTAAAAAACCTACAATCAATACTTTAGTTGGGTATTCTCTAGATTCAGATTCTCAAATTAATCAGTCCAATATTCCGTTGCAACTTTCATTCAAAAGATTGGCCAATGGCGATTTGCTTGCAAACAAAATTAATGCATTTGGAAAAATTGGTTTTGGCGTAAATGCCTACGATCAATTGGATGATGCCGCAAATCAAAATGGATTGTACAGTTTGGAACTTTCCGTAAATGGTGAAAAATTTCACGAATTTAAGGCGAGCGTATTGGCTTTTGCTGAAGATAAATACATCAACTTATTGGTTGATTATGAACGCCTTGATAAAACAGGTCAGCGAATACAGAAGTGTTTTACAGAACCTTCAAACAAATTAAATATGTATTCAAATTCCGCTAACAATGGATATTTAAACATTGAAGATAAAAAATCTTATAATATAGATATTATCGCAAAAGATTTTAGTGGCAATAGCCAAAAAATTACCATTCCTGTTACTGGAAAAAAAGACAGCATATTGGTTCAAAAAACAGAAACTGTAACTCCTTATAAAGTGATTGCAACAAAATTTAATGAGTTTAGTAAAAATGGCGTCACTGTCGCATTTCCAAAAAATACTTTTTATGATGATTTATGGCTGGATTTTGATGTGGAAGATTCGATAGCAAAAGTACATTCCCCAAATGTTCCAATTCATTATAATTATACCATCACTTTTGATGTATCCAACTATTCTGAAGCAGAAAAGAAGCAGCTATACATCGCTTCCATCAACAAAAAGGGAAATAAAAGTTATGAATCGACCGTAAAAAAAGATTCTATTTTTTATGCATCAACAAAAAAATTAGGAAAATTTACATTACTGTCAGACAAAGATGCGCCTAATATTCAGTTGTATAATTTCAAAAATGACCAATGGATCACCAATCACGAAACATTAAAGGTTAAAATATTCGATTATAAATCGGGCATTAGCACTTACAGAGCTGAAATAAATGGAGCATGGATTTTAATGGAATATGATGTTACAACAGGCGTATTAACTTTTGATTTTAAAGATAAAATTTTTACGGATTCAAAGCACGAGCTCAAAGTTAAAGTAACCGACAATGTTGGAAACACAAATACTTTAAACGCAACTTTTTTCAGAAAAAAATAAAAGTTCATGCTAAAATCAGCAACGCTAACCTTGTGTTTTTTATTGGGAACAACCTTTTTAAGTGCCCAAACCGCAACTGTTAAAGGTGTTTTAAAATCCAACAGTAAAACACCCGTTGAAGGCGTTGCCATTACCTATTTAAATATAGGAACCACTTCTGATGAAAACGGGGAATATATCTTGAAAATACCTGCCAATGTTGAAATCAAGATAACATTCAGCCATATTTCCTATAATACTTTTGAGAAAATTTTGAAGCTGCAAAAAAATAAAACATTGCAATTTTCTCCCGTTTTAGAACCTAAAACAGAAATCATTAATGAAGTTATTGTTAAAGACAACAAAAAAGATGCTCAGGGTTTTTTAACTGTAAATCCAAGCGATATTGCTAAAATTCCCGGCGCAAACCAAGGCGTTGAAAACATTTTAATGACCTTGCCCGGCGTTAATAACAACAATGAATTAAGCACCCAATACAACGTTCGCGGCGGAAATTTTGATGAGAATTTGGTGTATGTTAACGGCATCGAGGTTTATCGTCCATTTTTAGTGCGGTCCGGACAACAGGAAGGTTTGAGTTTTGTGAATAGCGCCATGGTGCAAAACGTCAATTTTTCTGCAGGCGGTTTTCAGGCAAAATATGGCGACAAACTTTCTTCTGTTTTAGACATCACTTACAGAACGCCAACAGAATTTGCAACCACCGTGAATGCAAGTTTATTGGGCGGAAGCGCAACTGTGGAAGGCGTTATGCTTCAGAATAAATTAAGTGCTTTGGTGGGTATGAGATACCGAGATAATAGCTTATTTATCAACAGCAAAGATGTTGTCACAACCTCAAATCCGAATTTTACCGATGCACAAACATTTTTATCATATTTGGTAAATCCAAAGTTAAAAATCGATTTTCTGGGAAATTTTTCGCTCAATAATTACAATTTCACGCCACAATCACGAAGAACAAAATTTGGAACAATCACTAATCCGCAGGAATTAATTGTTTATTATGAAGGCAAAGAAAAAGACAAATTCAAAACAGTTTTTGGCGCTTTAAAAGGAAGTTACGCAGTAAATGATAATTTGAATGTCAACGTAACAACTTCAAGCTATCACACAATTGAAGAAGAATATTATGATGTTTTGGCCAGTTATAATTTAGGAGAAGTAAACAGCGATTTTGGTTCCGATAATTTTGGGGAAGTCGATTTTTATGAAGGAATTGGCTCACAATTAAGTCACGCCCGAAACGATTTGGATGCATTAATTAACAATGTTGAAATAAACGGCACCTTCAAAAAGAACAGCCATCAAATAGATTTTGGCATAAAATATCAAAATGAAGACACCAAAGACCGCTTGAACGAATGGGAAGTGATCGATTCTTTAGGGTTTAGCGTTCGTCCTCCAA
>DATIRG010000318.1:0-3796 GCA_035470005.1 Lutibacter sp.
ATTTTCCCCAGGTTATTTTCTCATTTGGAACCGCACCAGAGTACGATCCGTAACTTGTAGTGGAATCTGAAACCTGAAAAAAATAGCTCCAAAATGGCGTATCTGTACGTTCTAAATCTTGGTACAGCATTGGTACCACACAAATTGGAAAATCACCTGCAATTCCGCCGCCAATTTGGAAAAATCCAATACCAGTTTCTGAATTTGCAGTGTACCAATCAGCAAGGAATGTCATATATTCAATCCCCGATTTCATGGTGCTCGCTTTAAGTTCGCCATTTAACACGTAGGAAGCAAAAATGTTTCCCATTGTGCTGTCTTCCCAACCTGGAACAACCATTGGCAAATTGGCTTGCGCAGCAGCAATCATCCAGCTATTTTTCGGGTCAATTTCATAATATTGTTCCAAAACTCCAGAAAGCACTAATTTGTACATAAATTCATGCGGAAAAAATCGTTCTCCCTTGTCTTCGGCATCTTTCCAAATTTTGAAAATATGTTTTTGCAATCTTCTGAAAGCTTCTTCTTCAGGAATACAAGTGTCAGTAACCCTGTTCAATCCTTTTTCCATTAAATCCCATTCGTCCTGAGGGGTTAAATCCCGATAGTTTGGAACACGTTTGTAATGAGAATGGGCCACCAAATTCATAACGTCTTCTTCTAAATTTGCACCTGTGCAAGAAATAATATGCACTTTTTTTTGTCTTATTATTTCAGCAAACACTTTGCCTATTTCGGCTGTGCTCATAGCTCCAGCCAAAGAAACTAACATTTTTGAGCCAGAAGCCAACTGATCTTCATATCCTTTTGCGGCATCAACCAATGCTGCAGAATTAAAATGAAGGTAATACTTTTCAATAAATTGGGAAATCGCTCCTTTATTAGTCATAATCTTCGTCTTCGAATTTTGAGGTTTTATTATTTGGTTCTTTAAAACCGCTTTCATTTCCGTAATCAGCTTCTTCTGTATTGTCAAATTTGTAACTAAGCATTTTATAGTACAATTTAGCAGCTAAAAAATCAGATGATTTGTCCTTTTCATTAGGACAAAGTTCCATAATGTCGAAACCTACCACATTTTTTTGTTTGAATATTTTTTTAAGAAAATCCAGGGTTTCATACCAAAGCAATCCTCCTGGTTCTGGTGTTCCTGTTGATGGCATTAATGAAGGATCTAAAGCATCCAAATCAAAGGTTATAAAAACATTTTTACCCATGGTATCAATGGCATTTTCCATCCAATAGTCGTCGATGGCCATTTCGTGGGCAAAAAATATTTTATCTGGATCCATCACACTTTTCTCCAAAATATCCATACTGCGAATTCCCACCTGAACCAAATTGGTGTTTTGGCTGGCTTCATAAGCCGTGCAGGCATGGTTGCAGCTTGAACCGTTGTATTCTTTTCTTAAATTGGCATGTGCATCAATTTGAACAACCGTTAAATCATTAAAACATTCATTAAAAGCCCTGATTGTTCCAATAGAAACCGAGTGCTCACCACCAAAAATGGTAACAAATTTATTTTTTCTGATAAATGTTTTTGTTACCGCATGAACTGCAGCCACCATTTTCTCAGGAGAAGAATTCTCTGTAACTGCCTCTGCTAAATGAATTCCGTTTTTATAAACCTCAGAATCAGTTTCAATATCATAAAGTTCCATATTTTCTGAAGCATTTAAAAACGCTTCAGGTCCCTTGTCGGCGCCTTTTTGCCAAGTGCTTGTTCCGTCATAAGGAACAGGAATCAAAACTATTTTTGAAGTTTCAATTTTGGCATATTGTTCAGATATCCCCGCGTAAGTTCTTTTATTCATAACCTAATATTTTTAAAAAATCGCTTGCTGTTTGTTTTTCTTTAAACACTTTAAATTCTAATTTTCCTTCGTTATCTTTTGATATAATAATATGCTTTGGCTGCGGAATTAAACAATGCTGCAATCCGCCATAACCTCCTATGGATTCCTGGTACGCACCGGTATTAAAAAAACCTAAATATAGTGGTTTTTCTTCTTTATAAACCGGCAAATAAATGGCATTAATATGCTGTTCAGAATTGTAATAATCGTCACTGTCGCATGTCAAACCACCTAACAAAACCCGTTCATAAACATCATTCCATCGGTTTAAAGGCAATAAAATAAACCGTTTATTTATGGCCCAGCTGTCTGGCAAAGTGGTGATAAATGAAGAATTTATCATATTCCATCTTTCTCTGTCGTTTTGCTTTTTTTGGTATAATACCTTATAAATGGCGCCGCCGCTCTCTCCCACTGTGTAGCTTCCGAATTCGGTAAAAATATGTGGTACCTGCACCTCGGCATCTTCACAGGCATCTTTTATCTGGCTGATAATTTCATCGACCATATACTCATAATCGTAATTAAAAGCCAATGAGTTTTTTATTGGAAATCCGCCGCCGATGTTTAAGCTGTCCAAACTTGGGCAAATTCTTTTTAAACTGATGTAAACCTTCAAACATTTGCTTAGTTCGTTCCAATAATAAGCATTGTCTTTAATGCCTGTATTGATAAAGAAATGCAACATTTTTAGGTTCACCTTGTGATTGTCTTTTACTTCACGTCGGTAAAAATCGACAATATTTTTATAGCCAATTCCCAATCTTGAGGTGTAAAATTCAAATTTTGGCTCTTCTTCAGAAGCAATCCTGATGCCTATATTAATTTTCTTTTTTGTGCCTTCGGTCAACAAACCGATTTCTTCATAATTATCGATAATCGGAATGCAATTTTTATGTCCGTTATTGATCAATCGCTGAATATTTGTAACATATTCATCGCGTTTGAAGCCATTGCAAAGAATGTAGGTTTTATCAGTTATTTTACCTTCCTTTTTTAGGTTTTCGACAATATCTATATCGATGGCTGAAGAAGTCTCAATATGAATGTCATTTTTTAAAGCTTCATCCAATACATGCTTAAAATGGGAGCTTTTGGTACAATAACAATAGTGATATTTAGCCTTATACTTATGCTTATGCATGGCTGTTGAAAACATTGCTTTAGCCTTTTGAATGTTTTCGCTGATTTTTGGTAAATAGGTGAATTTTAAAGGCGTTCCAAATTCTTCAACCATTTTCATGGTGTCAATGTCGTGGAAATGTAAGTTTTTATTGGCGTCAACAAAAAACTCTTCTTGCGGAAAATCGAAAGTTTGACTTATTAAATCGATATATTTTGTATTCATTTAGTATTTTAATTTTACAATTAATAAGGTAGTCATTTTAGACTCATATTAAGTTCAAAAAAGTTTTCTTATAGCTATACTCTTAATACTAAATAATTTTTTTCAAGTCGAACAACTATCAATGAATTGAATAACTTTAAAATGTGGTTAAAAGAAGTCATTAAAATGCTTAATTCTTCGTTATTTATTTTAATAATTTTGTGTTTTAAAGACCTGCAAACATACAAGTTAGCCATTAAAAAACATTCTTTTTTGCAGGCTTCTTTAAACGTTGGCGCAAACTTATATAAAAAATCAATACAAACTAAAAAAAATCTATATTTATCGCGTAAAAACCAACTCATTTGCTGAGGATAAGTTCGCGTCAAAAGCATAGCCGTCATAATTAAAACCTTTCAAATCTTCTATTGTTTCAACATTGTGGTCAATGATGAATCTAACCATTAAACCTCTTGCTTTTTTGGCAAAAAAGGCAATTACTTTTAATTTCCCGTCCTTAAAATCTTTAAAAACCGGGGTAATGACAGGAACTTTCAGCAAGTCAGGTTTTACCACTTTAAAATACTCAGCACTCGCCAAATTAATAAAT
>DATIRG010000319.1:0-3077 GCA_035470005.1 Lutibacter sp.
TGAAATTTGCCAAATATTTTTCCTCCGAAATTTCAAATTTGTAAACCGGATTTGTTATTGAAGTTTCCGATGTGTTATAGAAATCCAACGCATTATGAGCTAAAAAATCAAAAAGCGTCGGACGAAATATTTTAGAATCCTTCTGCAATTCCAAAATATCGTTAAATCCGTTCAAATCTGTTTTTTGTGCCAAACCCTCATTTTCCAAGGATTTTTGAAAGTGTAAATGAATTTCTTTAAAAATGGTTTGCAAATCCCAGGTTCTAAAATCGGCCGCATCCACTTTATTTTCAGTGGTGGTTCTGTCGTAAAATTTCCATCTGTTTTGCTGATAGTATTGCCAGTATAAATTAGCCAGCGTACTTTCCAACATATTTTTTGTTGGGAAATCAGTTGCAGAAATTTCTTTTTTGAAGGAATTGATGATATTCAGTTGTGCGTCTTCTTCTAATATTAAAGCGTATTTCGATTTAAACAGCAATGTTTTTAGAATTTGTGGCGCATTGTTTTCTTTTTTTGCGTTTGCATAAATTTTTTCAACTTCAGTTAAAGCTGATTTCGGCAAATCGCTCTCTTCAAATTTTTGTACTTTTTTCCATAAATCATCATATTTTTTATACTGCTGCTGGGCTTTAGCGTTTACTGAGAGTAAAATAACGACGGAAAGAATAAGGGCAATTTTTTTCATGATGCATAATTTGTTCATGTAAAGTTAACAAAAGTTGTACCTAAAATAAAATGATATATGTGAAGGATTTATTTTGATGAAAATATGGCATAAAAAAAGCCGCTGATCAGCGGCTTTTTAAAATTAATTTTAGTTGGTAATCACAAATTCACACCGCCTGTTAATGCTGTATTGCGCTCTTGTGCACATTTTTGGATGGATACAATGGTTCAACGGTTGCGATTCACCAAAACCTTCCGATTTTAACCTGCTATCAGAAATCCCTTGACTTATCAGGTAATCCATAACCGATTTTGCCCGTTTCTTCGACAATTTCATATTGTATTTATTGGTTCCTCTGGCATCGGTATGCGCACCGATTTCTATGGTCATCTCAGGATATTTTTTCATAATATTTACCACATTGTTGAGCTCAAGTGCTGCATCTTTTCGAATATTCCATTTGTCGTAATTAAAATAAATAGGATTTATTTTAATTTGGACTTTATCATTTTCTACAACAATCTCTTTTTCAACATCTGTATACATTTCCATCAACATTTGAATATTTTTATCAATGTCTCCTTTTGAACTTGTTGAAAATTCAATTTCGGCAGGAACATACAATTTGCGTGTTCCTACGAGTTTATAGGATTTATTATTTTCAACTTCAAACGAATATGCGGCGTCTTCGCCAACGTTTATTTTGTTGATCAGCTCATTGTTTTTATCAAATAGAGAAACCAAGGTTCCCGAAAGAAGTTCCAACGTTCGTTTATTTTGAACCAATCCATGCACTTCATAAATTTTCTTTTGGGTAAACCGGTAAATATCATCATCGCCAATTCCGCCATCTCTGTTCGATGAAAAATAACCTATTTCATTTTCCTCATCAATCACAAATGCAAAATCATCTAAATTACTGTTGATAATGTCGCTTAAATTTGTTGGATTTGAAAAGCTTTGATCAGCAATTTCACTTCTGAAAATATCCAAACCACCCAAACCAAAATGGCCGTCGGAAGCAAAATAAAGTCTGTTTTTAGCGCTTACAAAAGGAAATTGTTCCCGATGTTCGGTATTTATTTTCGGACCTAAATTTTTTGGCGTTCCATAAGTTCCATCGGCGTTGACATCTACCACAAACAAATCGAAAGAACCGATGGTTCCCGGCATATCGGACGCAAAATACAACTGTTTTTCATCAGGGCTCAGCGAAGGATGTTCCGCTGAATAATCGCTGCTGTTAAAAGGAAGTTCCGCAATGTTTGTCCACTCATTATTTACAAATTGTGCTTTGTAAATTTTCAAATGAGCCACCTTATTTTTATCCCGATTTTTTTTGCCTGAATCAGAATTATTTCGCGTGAAATACATCGTTTTTCCATCTTTTGTAAAGACGGCGTTTGATTCATGCATTTCAGTGTTGATGCTTCCTGAAAAAGGAATTACGTTTTTTAAATCCTGATTTTCATCAACATCAGCCTGATATAAATCCAGATAAGGCTGATTGTTCCAATCGTATAATTTTCCGTTCGTTCTTGTCGATGCAAAAACCACTTTGTTGCCAAAATAAGCCGTACCAAAGTCGGAAGATGTTGAATTAACGGAAACTTTATGAACGATATATGGTTTTCTGTTTCCAAAGTTTAATGCTTCGAAAAAAGGCAAGGTTGCTGGCTTTTCGGCCATAGACACTTGTTTTTTTGCTAAATATTTTTGAAACCATTTGTCGGCTTCATCAAATTTTTTAACGCCTTTTAAGGCTTGGGAATATCGAAACAAATAATTAGGATTAACATTGGCTTCATGTTTTTGCAGCAGCATTCTGTACCAAAGTTCGGCGTCCTTCATTTTAGTGTTAAAATAATAACAGTCCGCCAATTTTTCTAACACTTCCTGTGTTTTAGGTTCTTCATTTAAAAACAACTCAGCGGCATTTAAATACGCTCTTTTTTCAAATAATTGGTTTGCGCGCTTTAAATTTTGCGCAACGGAGAGTTGTATGGCAAATGGTAGAATTAAAAGGATAAGTAGTATTTTTTTCATTTTGAAAGTCGTTTTATTAAAAGAATCTTGGGGATTTATCATAACCCTTATTCAGGCCGAAAATGTTTAGGTCATATAAAATAAAGAGTTCGTGAGAACCTGAACTGAACGGACCTAAGTTAGAAATTGTATGGTCGTAAGCATATCCGATTCGCAATTCGGGCGTGGCTTTAAAATTTACCATGCCGCTAAATGCATCTTCCAATCTGTAGCCTACACCAAATTCAACTTTATTATCAAATAAAATGTTGGCGGTTAAGTCCAAAGAAATTGGAGCGCCTTTCACCATTTTTGCCATAAATGACGGTTTAAATTTGAACAAATCATTGATGTCAAAAACATAACCTCCGGTTAAGTAGGT
>DATIRG010000320.1:0-4646 GCA_035470005.1 Lutibacter sp.
CCAACACCGAAATATCAGTTGGTGCAACCCGAATTGCTTTTTCAATGGCGCGATTTAAGTGCGGGTCGTTTCCAATAATTTCAAAACGTTGTTTTATGGCTTGCAATGATTCCATTGAATTAAATTCTTTTTCCTATTAGCGTGGCAGATGTGCAATCTTCAATATAAACATTTACGAGATCGCCCAATTTTTCATCTCCTTTAGGAAAAACGATCACCGCATTTTGCGAATTTCTGCCTTTCCAATGGGAATCCGATTTTTTTGAAGATCCTTCAATCAATACTTCAACAGTTTGCCCAACAAATTTTTGGGTATGGTGCAAACTGTGTTTTTGTTGCAGTAAAATAATTTCTGCAAGTCGTCTTTTTTTAACATCAAAAGGAACATCATCTTCCATTTTTTTCTCTGCCAATGTCCCCGGACGTTCAGAATAGGCGAACATAAATCCGAAATCATATTTCACATATTCCAACAAACTCAAGGTTTCTTGGTGTTCTTCTTCTGTTTCACCGCAAAAACCTGTCATCATATCTTGTGATAAGCCACAATCAGGAATAATTTTGCGAATATTGTCAATCAACGTAATATATTCTTCACGCGTATGTTGGCGATTCATTCTTTTCAAAACCGAAGTGCTACCCGATTGAACAGGCAAATGAACATAATTGCAAATATTTTCGTGTTTTGCCATCGTATAAATAACGTCCAAATTCATATCCTGCGGATTTGAGGTCGAAAAGCGAATCCGCATGTTGGGAAACGAAGTAGCCACCATATCCAACAATTGTGAAAAGTCTACCGCCGTTGCTTGTGCAATTTCGGAGGCATTTTTAAAATCTTTTTTCAATCCGCCGCCGTACCAAAGGTAACTGTCAACATTTTGGCCTAAAAGTGTAATTTCTTTATAGTTTTTTTCGCTTAATTCCTTTATTTCTTCGATAATACTGTTGGGTTCACGGCTTCTTTCTCGTCCGCGCGTAAATGGCACAACACAAAACGTGCACATATTGTCGCAACCTCTTGTGATGGAAACAAAAGCTGAAACGCCATTGCTGTTTAATCGCACCGGCGAAACATCTCCATAAGTTTCTTCCTTTGATAAAATAACATTTACGGCATCACGACCGGCGTTTATTTCTTCCAATAAATTTGGCAAATCTCTGTATGCATCTGGCCCAACAACCAAATCAACAATTTTTTCTTCTTCTAAAAATTTGGCTTTCAACCTTTCGGCCATACAACCCAAAACACCCACTTTCATAGAAGGATTTATTTTTTTTACGGCATTGTATTTTTCCAAGCGTTTGCGAACAGTTTGCTCTGCTTTTTCTCTAATTGAACACGTATTAACCAAAACCAAGTCGGCTTCTTCCAATAAATGCGTGGTATTATATCCTTGTTTTGAAAGTATGGAAGCGACTATTTCACTGTCGTTTAAGTTCATAGAACACCCATAACTTTCTATGTATAATTTTTTGGAATTTCCTTCAATTTGTTCCGTTAACAGCGGTTGTCCCTGATTTTTTTCTACGATAATTTTTTCGTTCCCCATAAGTTTTTATTGGACGGCAAAGATATAACCAATTTTTTAAAAATATGACAGATTGGCAGAATTTTAACAACGAAGAATAGCTCAAAAAGTAGCGTTTTTTAAGGTTATTATTCATATTAAAAAAATTCTATATACTTTTGCAATCCAAAACCTGAATTTAATTAGGAGTTTTTATTGAAGCGGAAAATGAATTTATGAAGGTTTTAAAATTATAATTAAAAAATATGGCTAAAAATTTAGTAATCGTAGAATCACCGGCAAAAGCAAAAACCATTGAAAAATTTTTAGGAAAAGATTTTCAGGTTGAATCCAGTTTTGGACACATTGCCGATTTGCCTTCCAAAGAAATAGGCATTGATGTTGAAGGAAATTTTAGTCCTAAATATGTTGTTCCTACGGATAAAAAGGCATTGGTAAAACGGTTGAAAGATTTGGCTAAAAATGCGGATATGGTTTGGCTGGCATCGGATGAGGATCGAGAAGGAGAAGCAATTGCATGGCATTTATACGAACAATTAAAATTAAAGGAAGCAACCACAAAACGTATTGTTTTTCACGAAATTACCAAAAAAGCCATATTGAAAGCGGTAGAAAATCCAAGAAGTATCGATTACAATTTGGTAAACGCCCAACAAGCAAGACGTGTTTTGGACAGGTTGGTAGGTTATGAATTATCACCTGTACTTTGGCGAAAAATTAAAGGCGGTTTGTCGGCAGGTAGAGTTCAGTCTGTTGCTGTTCGGTTAATTGTTGACAGAGAACGCGAAATAAAAAGTTTTGTTCCTCAGGCTTCCTATAAGGTTATGGCCCATTTTATTACAGAGGAAGAAAAGAAATTCAAAGCTTTTTTGCCGAAGAATTTCGATTCAAAGAAAGAAGCATCATCGTTTTTAAATTCGTGCATAAACGCCAAATTTAAAGTGGATGATTTACAGACCAAACCAGCCACAAAATCTCCTGCAGCACCATTCACCACATCAACATTGCAACAGGAAGCTTCCAGAAAATTGTATTTTCCGGTAGCTAAAACCATGATGATTGCACAACGTTTGTATGAAGCCGGATTAATCACTTATATGAGAACCGACAGTCTTAATTTATCGGAAGATGCAAAAATTGAGGCGCAAGAAGAAATCACTTCCTCTTACGGAAAAGAATACAGCAAACCACGAAGTTTCCACACCAAAGATAAAGGTGCTCAGGAAGCTCACGAGGCAATCAGACCAACAAGCATGAGCCTGCAATCTGTTTCTGTGGATTATGATCAGGACAGACTTTATGATTTAATATGGAAAAGAACCATTGCATCACAAATGAGTGACGCACAATTGGAACGCACCAATGTACGAATTACGAATACCAATAATAAGGAGGTTTTTACTGCAAACGGAGAAGTAATAAAGTTTGAAGGATTTTTAAAAGTTTATTTGGAAGGCACAGACAATGAAGATGAAGAGCAAGAAGGAATGTTGCCTAAATTATCCAAAGGTGAAGTGTTAGTCAATAAATCCATTACGGCAACCGAGCGTTACACAAGAGCGCCTTACCGTTATTCGGAGGCTGCACTTGTGAAAAGATTGGAAGAATTGGGAATTGGTCGTCCGTCAACCTACGCGCCAACGATTTCAACAATCCAAAAAAGAGAATATGTAGAGAAAGGAACCATTGAAGGTGAAGACAGAAGCTATACTGAGATTAAATTAAAAGGCGGCGAAGTCATTGAAAAAATGTTGACCGAAAAAGTTGGATCTGACAAAGGAAAATTGGTGCCTACCGATATAGGAAATATTGTAAATGACTTTTTGGTGGAGAATTTCACCTATATTTTGGATTTTGGTTTTACCGCAAAAGTGGAATCGGAATTTGATGATATTGCCGAAGGAAAAGAAGATTGGATTAAAATGATCAAAGATTTTTACAAATCATTTCATCCAATGGTCGCAGATGTTGCCGAAAATGCAGACCGAGCAAAAGGTGAACGTTTATTGGGCGTAGATCCAGAAAGCGGCAAAAACGTATATGCGCGTTTGGGAAGATTTGGCGTGATGGTTCAAATTGGAGAAGCAACAGATGAAGAAAAACCGAAATTTGCGAGCTTACAGGGCGACCAAACATTGAATTCCATTACTTTTGAAGAAGCGATGGATTTGTTTAAACTTCCAAGAACAATTGGTGGTTATGAAGGAAAAGAAGTGGTGGTTGCAGTTGGGCGTTTTGGTCCATATATAAAATATGACGAAATGTTTGTGGCCATTCCAAAAGATGAAAATCCGATGTCGGTTGACATTAACCGCGCCATTGAATTAATCCTTGAAAAACAAAAAGCCGATGCGCCAATTTGTGAATATGAAAATATTCCGGTGCAAAAAGGCGTTGGACGTTTCGGTCCGTTTTTGAAATGGGACGGGCTTTACATCAACGTAAATAAAAAATACGATTTTGACAATTTAACCGAAAAAGATGTTGTTGAATTGATTGAAGAAAAGAAACGAAAAGATATAGAAAAAGTAATTCATCATTGGCCTGAAGAAGGTATTTCTGTTGAAAAAGCACGTTGGGGAAGATCAAATATTTTAAAGGGAAAAACAAAAATTGAATTGTCAAAAACAGTGGACCCAAGTAAATTAACATTGCAAGATGTTAAAGACATCATTGAGAAAAACGCACCCAAAAAGAAAACAACAAAAGGAAAAACGGCAAAAAAATAATATTTTTATTATATTGCCGTCGAAAAAGAAATTATACAACCCCTAAAAAATGAATTTCGATTACCTTAAACCTATTGATGATGCGTTATTGGAACAGGCAAAAATGCAATCCGATCAATCTTTTGGCCGCTGTATCGAAATTTATTCCACACAGAATGGATTCCCGAATCTGACAAATAAAAAAATAGCCATTGTTGGTGTTGAATAAGGCCGCTCGGCTATTGGAAATCACGAAACTGGTTCCAATTTAAATGAAATCAGAAAAGAACTTTACAAACTATTTCCGGGAAATTGGCCGATTAGTGTTGCCGACATTGGGAATATTCCACAGGGAAATACCATTGAAGATACTTATTTTGCGCTGGGAGAATTATTGACTTACCTT
>DATIRG010000321.1:0-4333 GCA_035470005.1 Lutibacter sp.
AGAAGTGAATTATATGGATAAAGATGCCATTGCCGTGATGGCAGTTGATAATTTACATTGTGAGTTGCCAAAAGACGCTTCGGAAGGTTTTAGTGAAAATTTTGCAAAATATGTGATTCCGGCTTTCTTCAATAATGATGAAGATGGTGTAATGCAAAGAGCAAAAATGGCCGAAAACGGGAAGCTGACTGAAAGATTCAGCTATTTACAAGATTTTGTTGATGGAAAATAATCAGCAACATTTGCTTGAACAATTGGCAAACACCAAAATGCCCTTCGGAAAATACAAAGGAAAATACTTGATTGATTTGCCTGAATTTTATCTGGTTTGGTATCGAAATAAAGGTTTTCCTTCAGGAAAACTTGGCGAAATGATGCATCTTGTTTATGAAATTCAATTAAACGGATTGGAAGATTTGGTGAGAAGGCTTAAAGTTTGAAAGTTAGATATTCAACAACAAAAGTTAATTTAATTTCTAAATAGAGTCCCTTTCCTTGGGAAAAGGCTGGTGATAGGAATTTATACTTTTCTAAAATAAATAAGGCCATAAACAATATGGCAAATTCCAAAAGCAAATCCCCATATATAAAATGCAAAACTTGGAAATAAGAACGCTAAAACGCCAAGGATAAAGAAAATTAATCCCAAAACGGCAGTAGCGCCAAAAGTGTGCATATTTGAGACAATTCCGGCAATCCCATAAAGTATTAGGGATGCGGGAATGATGAATTTCAAAAGTCCATTTGTCATCAGAAAATATAAAATAATGCCGCCAAGCAGCAAAAAAATCAAATAAACTCGTCGAATTTTTTTAGCTTTAAAGTCCCATTTCCTAATATAAATGTTTTTTCTTCTTTTTCTGTTGATAAGTGTGATTGTAATATATGATATTAGAATATAAAGAAAAGACACTCCAAAAATCAGCATTTCGAAAAATGAAATGGGCAATACGGAAACGCTCGCCGAGCTTGAAGCATATTGCGACAATAAAAGATGAATTCCAAAAATGAAAATTAAAGAAAATATACCTAAAAAAATTCCGGTGATTCCTCTTAATGACAAGTTGTGAATTTTTTTATTCAATCTATGGATAAATTTAGCAAAAGCTAAAACTACGAAAAAAAAGGATTGAAAAATCATAACTTTTCAACAATGAAATGTTATTAACTAATTAAAATTTAACACTGCTCAAGTTTAAATATTCAATAATTTTAAGAACTATATTATAGACAATAATAAACCTACTTAAAAATGACAGAAGAATTAGTGTTCCCAAAAACTTTTACCTATAACGATTTGTTAAAGAGTAATTTAGCTTATTTTAAAGGTGATGAGCTTGCTGCGACTACGTGGATGAATAAGTATGCGATGAAAACCAAAACCGGTGAGTTTTTAGAGTCAACGCCAGATGATATGCATCAGCGAATGGCTGTGGAATTTGGCCGGATAGAAAAGAAATATCAGGAAGGAGAAAAGAAAGGGGAAGGGCTTTCAGATTATGGAAAAAAACGTGATTTTCTAACCGAAAAAGCCATTTTTAATTTATTTAAGGATTTCAAATATGTGATTCCGCAGGGAAGCGTTATGTCTTCTTTGGGAAACAATAACGTAATTGCCTCATTGTCCAATTGTGTGGTTGTTCCTCCGGTTTTTGATTCTTATGGAGGCATATTTCATACAGATCAGCAATTGGCGCAATTGTTTAAAAGACGATGCGGTGTTGGAGTTGATTTATCAAATTTAAGACCGGGCGGCGCACAAGTTTCCAATGCAGCGGGAACCACAACAGGAGCTGTTTCCTTTATGAACCGTTTTTCAAATACCACCAGGGAAGTTGCCCAAAATGGCCGAAGAGGTGCGTTAATGCTTACTATGGACATTGCACATCCTGATATTGAGGATTTTGTGACCATCAAACAAGATTTGACAAAAGTGACTGGAGCCAATATTTCCATTCGCTTGTCCGATGAATTTATGGTAGCTGTTGTAAATGACGACGATTTCACTTTGCGCTGGCCAATTGACAGCAAAACTCCTACTTATAAAAAAGTGATTAAAGCAAGATCACTTTGGGATGTCATAATTTCTTGCGCGCATAATACTGCCGAGCCAGGCTTGATATTTTGGGACCGTCAACATTTTTATTCAACATCTTCCATTTATCCCGGATTTAAAAACAGTTCCACAAATCCTTGTTCAGAAATTGCCATGCAAGGTGGCGACAGTTGTCGTTTAATCGCAGTTAACTTGTATAGTTTCGTGAAAGATCCGTTTACAGAAAAGGCCTCTTTTGATTTTAAAAAATTCTATGAAGTTGTATACGAATCACAACGTTTAATGGATGATTTGGTGGATTTGGAGTTGGATGCCGTCAATAAAATTTTCAATAAAATAATGCACGACAAAGAGCCTGATGAAATTAAACAGGTTGAAATAGATACCTGGAAATTATTATATAAAACAGGTAAAAAGGGCAGAAGAACCGGACTAGGATTTACAGCTTTGGCCGATGCCATGGCCGCTTTGGGCAAAAAGTTTGATACCGATGAAGCTATTGCGGTTGTTGATGAGATTATGAAAACCAAATTGCGCGGTGAATTCGACAGCAGTATTGATATGGCAATTACCCGAGGAAAATTCGAAGCATTTAGCCCTGAAATTGAAAATTTTTCCGAGTTTGTTCAAATGATGGAAAAAGAATTTCCGGATGTATATAAACGAATGATGAAATACGGAAGAAGAAATATTTCCATCAGTACCGTAGCGCCAACAGGCAGTTTAAGTATGCTTGCACAAACATCATCGGGTATTGAACCGGTTTATTTATTGTCATACAAACGAAGAAGAAAAGTAAATCAAGATGATACAAATGCCAAAGTTGCCTATGTTGATGATATGGGTGATGCCTTTGAGGAATTTGAAGTTTATCATCCAAAATTAAAACAATGGATGGAAGTTACAGGAAAAACCGACATTAAGGAAAGTCCTTATAGTGGTTCTACTGCGCCAGAAATCGATTGGAAAAAACGTATTGAAATGCAATCTTTGGTTCAAAAATACACCACGCATTCCATCAGTTCAACCATAAATTTGGCCAGTGATGTCCCTGTTGATTTGGTTGGTGATATTTATATTGAATCTTGGAGAAAAGGATTAAAAGGAATAACAGTTTACAGAGATGGATCACGAAGCGGAATTTTAATCGCCAATGACACCAAAAAGACAGATAAAAAAGCGGACTGCTATGCAGAAACCGTTTTTCCAAAACGTCCTAAAAAAATCGCTGCAAAAGTAGTTCGTTTTCAAAATGATTATGAGAAATGGGTAGCTGTAGTTGGTTTAATAAACAACAGGCCATATGAAATATTTACTGGAAAAATTGAAGATGCGTTTCTTTTACCTGCTTGGCTTGAAGAAGGCTGGGTAATTAAAAACAGAGATAAAAACGGAGAATCACGTTACGATTTTCAATTTTTGGACAAAGATGGTTATAAAGTCACTTTTGAAGGATTGTCGCGTACTTTTGATAAAGAATATTGGAATTATGCCAAATTAATTTCCGGTGTATTGCGTCATGGAATGCCAATTCCTTATGCAGTTGATTTAATCAATAATTTAAACATGTATGATGAAAATATCAATACATGGAAAAATGGAATTGCGCGTGCATTGAAACAATTTGTGGCAGACGGAACGCAGGCAGTTGATAAAAAATGCCCGGAATGCGGAGATCCCGATGGATTAATTTATGAAGAAGGCTGTTTGAAATGCAAAAATTGCGGACATACCAAATGCGGATAGTAATATACTGAAAAACTAAAAAAGCGACAAAATTTTAAATTTTGTCGCTTTTTTTATGAACATTATTGAGCTAAATAAATTTGAAACTTATTTAAATGAATTTATCATTTTTCTGATAGCCACCAAACGGGTCAATAAATTTTCTAAATATTTTATATCCAACATATTGGCGCCATCGCTTTTTGCATTTGCAGGGTCAAAATGGGTTTCTAAAAATAATCCGTCAACGCCAACTGCGATTCCTGCCCTGGCAATAGTTTCTATTAATTCAGGTTTTCCACCGGTAACGCCGCTGCTTTGATTTGGTTGTTGTAATGAATGTGTAATGTCCAAAATGGTTGGTGCAAATTGTTGCATTTCCGGGATTCCCCTAAAATCAACAATCATATCCTGATAACCGAACATCGTTCCTCTGTCGGTAATCCACACTTTGTCGTTGCCGCTGTCCTTTACTTTTTGAACGGCGTGTTTCATGGAAGCCGGACTCATAAATTGCCCTTTTTTCAGATTGATAATTTTTCCTGTTTTTGC
>DATIRG010000322.1:0-5344 GCA_035470005.1 Lutibacter sp.
AATATTCAGTACCGTTATGCGCTGACTTCCACTGTTAATGATCATTTTTATTATACAATTGGCATTGCAGTGAGCATCGGTAAAAATAAAATAAAACCTAAGGAAATAGTTGAACTGGCAATAAAAGTAATATCGAATAAGAATATTGTAATTTCTGTTTATGACGAAGCTACAGGCTTGCCTTTATCAAATATGGAAGTTACACTGAGCGGACCAAGCAATCAGCAGCAAAAGGCGTTTACCGATGCTAAAGGAAAAGCTATTTTTTCTTCAATAACGCCTTCAGATTATGGCGTTTCTGGTTTGTTAAATCAGATCAGTTCTTCATCCCAAAATATTGAAAAATCAGCTTTTGAAACTGTAGAAAATCAAATTAATATCAGCTTAACACACAACGATCCGCAGTTTACATTGCAAGGAGTTGTGATCAATAAAACCCAAAATATTCCTGAAGGCAATGTGCTTGTCACCATCACAAACGATGCAAATCAAAACATAACTTCCGTACAAAGTAATTCAGAAAATGGTATTTTTCAATCACAGCTTAAAGCTGAAAGTGATTTTACGCTTGTTGGAAAAAAAGCCAGTTATATGTCTAACATAGTTAAAGTAAGCACTAAAGGTTTAAACAGAAGTGCAACGCTTTTTGTCAATTTAGAATTGGACATTGAAGAAGCAAAAGTCGGACAAAGTGTTGTGCTGAATAATATTTATTTTGAAGTTGGCAAAGCAACTATCAATACTGATTTTTCGACGGATCTGGATAAATTGGTACAATTTCTTAAAGACAATAATGAAACAAAGCTTGAGATTCAGGGCCATACCGACAATACGGGCAGTTTGAAACTTAACAATAAATTAAGCCAAACCCGCGCAAACAGTATTGTTGATTATTTGGTCAAAAAAGGAATTGACAGTCGCCGAATTTCGGCAAAAGGTTTTGGGCCATCATTACCAATAGCTGATAATTCATCAGCGGAAGGCAGAGCCAAAAACAGACGCGTAGTTATTAAAGTGATGTAATAAAGTAGGAATATTTATGCTTATAATTTAGTTAAAACTATTTCTTTTTTTGTCCGCGCGTGAGTGGTTTTTTGTATTTTTTTACAATTTCGCGTCGGTAAGAACCGCCTAAATTAACTTTTTTATTTTTCTCTTTTTTCTCATGATATGCCGTTCCGCCGTCAACTGTTTCCTTTTTCTTTTCACTTGAGGATTCTTCGAGTTCCGATCTCGGAATTTCTTCATCAATCAGTTGGGTTGAAATTTCAATCGATTCAGGAAGGTCGAAAACATCGATTTCCCGGTTCATCAACAATTCAATTTCTCCCAAATAATCGGCTTCCGCCTCCGTAAATAAAGAAATTGAAGTTCCCAATTGTTCGGCACGACCAGTTCTTCCTATTCGGTGAATATAATTTTCAGGTTCTTTCGGAATGTCAAAATTTATCACGTGACTCACATTGGTTAAATCCAGTCCGCGGGCAATAATATCGGTGGCGATTAAAATGGAAGTGCTGCCTTTTTCAAATTTCTCCACAGAACGTAAACGATAATTTTGCGTTTTATTGGAATGTATGACGGCCACTTGTTTTGGTAACGCCAAATCCATTTCATCAAATAAAATGGTGGCTTGTTTTTTGTTTTTTACAAACACCAATACTTTGTTAAAAGTATTCTTGTCTTGCAAAATATTTTTTAAAAAGTTGACTTTCGTGTAAAAATTTGGAACCGGATAGGCTTGTTGATGAATGGTATCTAACGGGCTTCCGCTGGTTGAAACTTCAATTTTAACGGGTGATTTAAAAAAAGTATCCAGCAAATTATCAACTTCTTTGGTTAACGTTGCGGAAAATAAAATGCTCTGGCGTTTATTAGGAAGCAAATCCATCAAGGTAATTATTTGTGGCCTAAAACCAAGGTTCATCATTTCATCAACTTCATCAATCACAAATTTTTGGATAAATTTCAGTTTTAAAATACCGTCCAAAGCCAAATCCAGCAACCTTCCCGGCGTGGCTACTAAAATATCCAAACCTGCATGAACAAGCTGCTTATCGGTATTTATATTGGTGCCTCCGTAAATTCCTGCAAAACGAACATTCATATAAGGCGTCAAACTTTTAATGTCTTTAACCACCTGCACCACCAATTCCCGGGTTGGAACAATAATTAAAACCCTTGGATGTTTTTGGTCAGAAAACGTGTGTTGTCGCAATATTGGCAGCAAATAAGCAAATGTTTTACCTGTTCCAGTTTGGGCAATACCAACAACATCTTTACTGCTCATAATCACCGAAAATGCCCTTTCCTGAATGGGCGTAGGAACGGTAAAGCCTAAGTCGTCTAAAGCGTTCAGTAAAAATCGGTTTATATTTAAATCGGAAAAGGTCATTCTTATATTTTTTGCAAAGGTAATACTTAATTAGTTAGAAAGTTACATGGTTTTATAGCAGGGAAAGACTGAAGAACGAAGATGGAAGACCAATCCCAATTTATCGGCATCGGCAGCAAATAACTTGAAACTAGAAACCTGAAACTATTCAATTAAGTCAAACAACAACCAAGTATTTGGGTCGAATTTTACTTCTTTAACTTCTCCTTTGGTTTCAATTTCATAGGGAATCGCAATTTCAGCAACTTCAATGGTTTTTATTTCAGAAGTGCCATCGGTATAAATAATTTCAACATCAAGCGGAAAATTAAAAGCATTTTCCTGAGTTTGGTCGATGAGCAGCCTAAGTTTATTTTGGTAGTAAAGCCAAGATGTTTTTAAAACGGGATGACCTGCTTTTTGAAGCCACTGCGAAAAAAACACATCTAAATTTTGGCTGGAAACTTCGGCCATTACATTTTTAAAATCGTTGGTTGAAGCATTGCTTAATTTGTATTTTTCATAATAGGTTTTAATGCCTGTCCAAAAAGTTTCATCACCTAATTTTTTCCGAAGCATATGCAGCACCCAAGCCCCTTTATCATAGGAATTGGCGTTTAACAAACTCATTAAATTTGTGTTTTCACTATCAATAACCGGTGTTTGTTTCTTTTTATAAAATGTTAAAACATCTTCGCGCTCCTTTTTTAATCTTTGTTGAAAAGCTTCTTCGCCATCAGTTTTCTGGATATATAAATTAGTGAAATAGGTTGCAAAACCTTCACTTAACCACAAATGCGGCCAATCTGTTTCTGAGGCGGAATTCCCAAACCACTGGTGCACAATTTCATGGGCGATGGTATCTTCATGATTTCTTTCTCCTGTCACTATTTTTTCAAAATAAAAAATTGCACCGGCATTTTCCATGCCTCCAAATTGTGTTTTAGATTGCACATTTGCCAATTTTTGATAAGGATATTCTCCAAATTTTTCAATAAAAAAATCGAGAATATTTTTTGTGTTGGCAAAATCGTAAAAACCCTGCTCTTTTGTTTGCGGATAAACCCAAGTGGAAACGGGGATATTATGCGTTTCGCCAAGATGTTGCACCGCAAAACGCGCAATGCCAATCACCAGAACTTTTGTTGGTAATGGTTCGGCAGTTTTATAGTGATACAACTTTAAATCATTGGATAAATTTGTTTCTTCAAACAAGGTTCCATTTGCAATTGCCTGATAATGGTTGGGTACTTTTATGGTGAATTCAACCGTTGCTTTGTCAGAAGGATGGTCTACGCAAGGAAACCAATTGTGTGCCCTGTTTGGCCAGTTATCGGCAAAAAAAGTTCGGTCGCCGTAAAGGTTTTCACCAATGATCAATCCGTCTTTTGGAACACCGTTGTAGGTTATTTCAAAAGTATAAATGCTGTCGGTTTTAATAGCGTTTGGCTGAATGTTAATTTTATTGTCGTTATGCGTAAATGACACCGAATCATTATTTTGAAAAACAGAAGTGATGAGCATTCCTTTTCCTGTAGAATCTTGTTGAACCAAATCCAAATCAAAAGCATTCACCAATTGTTTAAAGGTTAGTGAAACTGTCATTTTTGCCTGAATATTGTTGGTGGAATCGTTGACTTCTATTGCTAAATTATAATGTTTTACATCAATCTCATTAAATCTTTGTTTGTAGTTTTGGGCGGTAATGGCCGATTGAAATGCCAGCAGTAAAAAAATAAACGTAAAAAATTTCATCATTATTTAAAAGTGTTTTAAGTTTCAAATATAGGTAAAATGGATAAAAAAAGTCCGCTAATGAAAAACATCAGCGGACTTATATATTTTTATTTGAAAATTAGCCTTTATTGTAAAGTGTCACAATTTCTTTAATGTCTTGCAATTCTTTCGATTTAATTTTTTGAGAAATTTCAGGTGAATCGCTTAAAAAATCACCCAAAACTTTATGGTATTTTGAGCCTGAAGAAGGAACTTTTATAAGTTCATCAAAAACTTTTTCAACATAAAAAACGGTTACTCCGTTATAATTTCTTTCGTATAAATTCAATTTTTTTCCGGCGGTAATTTGTTTTACCAAAACCATATCGCCATTGTTGTATATTCTTGTAAAGTTTTCATCGCCCCTGGTGTAACTTTTAATGGAGGCAATATCTGGTTTTTGTTGGTTGCCATTGGCATCAATATACGTTAAATGCAGCAAACTTTTTGCGTCATTTAATTTTTCAATTTTTACATTTGTAATGGTGTCATGACGCTGGGTGATGATCATTCCGTTTACAAATTCTTGTCCGTAGCTGCTTATTGAAAATATAAATAAGGAGATTGTTAATAAAGTGTTTCTCATTGCGTGTAATTTTAATTTTAAGATTTATATCAAAAATTCGCTATCAAAGATAAGGAATAATATTATGCACGCATAATAAATTGATTAAAAAATTACCTCGATTTTAGATAAATTCACACAAATATTAAATTCAGATTAAAATAAATAAATACTTCATATCTTTGTGCTCTTAATATTTTAAAACCTGAAAAATGGATTACGGAAAAGAATTTAAAAAATACGCGACGAAACACCAAGGAATCAACAGCATGTATTATGACAAATTGGTTAGTAGTCTTACACCTTATATTATTGAAGAACGTCAGTTAAATGTTGCCCAAATGGACGTTTTTTCTCGTTTGATGATGGATAGAATTATTTTTCTGGGAACAGGAATTGATGATTATGTGGCCAATATTATTCAGGCGCAATTGTTGTTTTTGGAAAGTGTGGACAGTTCAAAAGATATTTCTATTTATATCAATTCCCCAGGCGGAGGCGTTTATGCCGGTTTGGGAATTTATGACACCATGCAATTCATAAAACCTGATGTTTCCACAATTTGTACAGGAATAGCTGCCTCAATGGGCGCTGTTTTAATGTGCGCAGGAACAAAAGGGAAACGTTCG
>DATIRG010000323.1:0-3012 GCA_035470005.1 Lutibacter sp.
CTTAAAATACTCGGATTTACGGCTAAAATGTAAACCATGGTCATAAAAGTGGTAATCCCTGCAATAATCTCCGTTCTTAACGTCGATTTATTCTCTGTTATTTTAAAAAACTTGTCTAACATAATTTTTTATTTTTTTAGATATTCCATTTTATGGCCAATGTTGGCCTTACTTTAAATTCATATTCATAGGCAAAATTGTTTGACAGCTCGACCTCACCTCCTACTGAAAAACTTTTATTTAGATGAAACCACAATTGGGGTTCGGATAAAAACACGGTTTTATCCGACAGTCCGTTTTCAGACCATAAATCGGCAAAACCGGAAAAAGTCAGTTTGTTTTCAATCAAATTGATGTACCAGGTTCCGGTAATTTGGTAGTTGGCTTCACCGGCATTTTTAAATGATTTGTAACCTGCGTAGGTTGAAAATCCCATTTTTGCATTTCCTTTTGAATAATTGGCGCCAAAAATCCACGCATCATTGATGGTAAAACCGCCCATTCCTAGAGGTGTTTTAAAAGTCCCCAATCCGCCGTTATATTCCACGTGCAATCCGACAGGCATTTTTTCTGTCTTCAACACCCGCGCAATTTCATAGTAACCTCCGCTTATGCCAGAACTCGCATTGTAATCGAAATCGATAAATGTAAAAGTATTCCCATATTTATCAGCCTTAAAAAGCTCAAAAGTTGTTGTAAAATGGCCTCTTTCAAAATCTCTGTGCAATTGAAAGTTTTGCGCACTCACAGTAATTGCGATAAAAAAAGTGATGATGGTGATAATTTTATTCATGGTTGTTAAATTCTAAAATTAATTTTAAAAATACCACAAATATGAGCGCACCGAAGCGTTACAGTAATTCAATTATTAACAGGTAATTAACTATTTATAATTGGTATAAATTAGTTAAGAAAATAGAAAAAAGATTAGAGAACAGAGACCTTTCTGTTGTAATATTTTTGTTTAGTTCAAAACCACACTAACTATTTCATCGGCTATGGCCAAACAGGAAGTTGCCGCCGGCGAAGGTGCGTTTAAGACGTGAATATTGCCGTTGTGTTTCATAATTTTAAAATCGTCGATCATATTGCCGTCAAAATCAATTGCCTGTGCCCTGACGCCAGCCCTTGCAGGTTGCACATCATTTACCGTAATTGTTGGCATCATTTTTTGCAAAGCACGAACGAACAAGCGTTTTGAAAATGCACGTTTGTATTCGTCAATTCCTTTGCGCCAATGTTTTCCGAACAATTTCCAGGTTCCTTTAAAAGTTAACGCTTCAAAAGTATCTCTGAAGCTGAAACTTGTTCGTTGATAACCTTCTCTTTTGAACGTAAAAACAGCGTTTGGACCGCATTCAATACCACCGTGAATCATTCGTGTAAAATGTACGCCCAAAAACGGAAATTTGGGATCGGGAACAGGATACACCAAATTATTGATTTTATGCGCTGCTTCGGGCTTCAACTCAAAATAATCGCCCCTGAAACACACAATATGCAAATCAAGTTTCAGCTCGTCCTTTGCGGCAATTCTGTCGGATTGCAATCCGGTACAAAAAATAACCTTGTCGGCAACATAATTTCCCTGATTTGTTTTTAAGGTGGTGAAATCAGTTTCAGCAAAAACGTCAAATACTTCGCAGGATTTTAGCAATTTACTTTCGGCATTGATGGCTGTAATTTGATCAACAAAAGCTTTACAAACCGACACATAATCTATGATTCAGGCAGTTGGCACCCAAATCCCTTTAATTCCTTCAATAAAAGGTTCTTTTTGTTTTATTTCTTCAGCAGTTAAATAACAGATTCCCGGTGTTTCATTTTGAATTCCCCTATTGTAAATATCCTCTAAAACAGGCAATTCCTGTTTTGAAGCCGCCACAATTACCTTTCCGCAAACGTCGTGTTTGATATTGTTTTCTATGGCAAATTTTATGAGTTGCGCACTGCCTATTTTACAATTTTTTGCTTTATAAGAACCTGGTTTGTAGTAAATTCCGGAATGCATGACTCCAGAATTACGGCCCGTTTGGTGCAATCCTATTTCGGGCTCTTTTTCTAAAATAAGTATGGATTTATGGGGAAATTTTAATTGTAGTTTATAGGCTGTCGCAAGTCCGACGATTCCTGCGCCAACAATAATAAAATCAAATTTATTGGACATATTTTGTTTTTCCCACAAAGTTCAGCAAAACAAAGGATATTATAAAGAAAACTGCCAAAAACAATACGCTGAATTGCATTGAACCCGTTAAGGAAATTAACAAACCAAAAACAATCATACCAAATACAATGGCAATTTTTTCTGTGACGTCATAAAAGCTGAAATAGGTTGCGTGGTCTTTTGTTTCAGGCAACATTTTAGAATAGGTTGAACGCGATAAAGACTGAATAGCACCCATCACCATGCCGATTAGCGCACCCAAACCATAAAAATAATAAGAAACATTTGGTTGTGATTTATCCAATAAAAAGGCGACACCACAAACCAGCGCCCAAATAGAAATTGTTATTTTTAACGCGGCAAGATTCCCAATCCTGTCCGAAATTCTTGAAAACAGATAAGCGCCAAATATGGCTACAATTTGCACAACTAAAATAACCGCAATTAAATCTAACGTTGGCAAGCCCAGTTCTTTACTTCCAAAAATGCCCGCCATTAAAATGATGGTTTGCACGCCTACGCTGAACATAAAAAAAGACAACAGGAAAAACTTTAATTCCTGATGTTGCTTCATTTCAAGGTAAACCACTTTTAATTCCCGCAATCCTTTCCAAATAAAATCTTTTTCAGGTTTTTTTTGATAGACATTATTAGGCAAATAACTATAGGTGATTTGGGCAAATCCCAACCACCAGATTCCAACCAACAAAAAGGTTAAACGTGAAGCGGCCGCCGCATTTGGCAATGCGAACAATTCCGGTTTGTTTACCATCACCAAACTAAATAAAAGCAACAAAACAGAGCCTGAATAGCCAAAAATAAACCCTCTGGCACTTACTTTATTC
>DATIRG010000324.1:0-1785 GCA_035470005.1 Lutibacter sp.
AAAACACGCTTCAACGCACCGGGCGCTTGGCTGCAGGCCAATATCAATTGAAAGTTGAAGTAGTGAATGTTTCTGGTGAAGTGGTTTTCGCACGTCAAACCCGTCCGTTTTTTATGACCTCTTACCAATTGCCTAAGTTAATGGTTCCGGCTGATGGTGCTGAATTGAATGCGCTTGTTGCACAAAGTTTGATTACTTTTCGCTGGACAGGATTAATTCCAAACACGGCTGAACTTCCCATATATCGCGTACAGGTTTTTGAAATTTTGCCCGGGCAAACGCCAATGCAGGCATTTCGCGGTAACTTTCCCATTTTAGATGAACCTGCTTTACGTGGCACAACACAATATATTTGGCGAACCAGCCTTCCGATGTTAGACGATACTGCCAACCACAAATTTATATGGACCGTGCAAACACTCGATATGGAAGGACACCCAATTCCAAGTAACGATATGAATAATCAGGGAAGAAGTGAACCGGCCGTTTTTACCATCATCAACCAAATGGGTGCAGGAAATAAGGAAAAAATGAACGAAGATTAAATAAAAGCGTATGAAAAAAATTATCAGCATCATCGTTTTGGGAATTTTAGCGCTTCAACTAAATGCCCAAGTTACGCAGGAAAGAAAACCTTCAACTTTGGCTTTTCATATTTTTTATAATGAT
Source organism: Lutibacter sp. (assembly GCA_035470005.1). Lineage (GTDB taxonomy): Bacteria > Bacteroidota > Bacteroidia > Flavobacteriales > Flavobacteriaceae > Lutibacter. Next base: position 670 of record DATIRG010000324.1, read on the forward strand.
TTTAATACCGCACAGCAAATCAAAACAAGCTCTTTAAATAATGTGCTTAAAAACCGCCTTTGGACTAAAATTGGCGATATGCAAACCGGATTTGGAATTAACTACTTCAAAGGAATTCGAAATAAAATTGATTTTGTTGCTACAATTGATGGCAGTTGGACAGATTATCTTTATGAAGATGGAACATCATATGGAAGCAATCAATTTTTATTGGATGCCAATGCTGCGCTGAATTTTAAAATGTTGACAGATAAGCATACGCTTGTGCCATATGTTTCAAGTGGCGTTGGGGTTTCTTTATATCAGGGCAAAACGGGTTTTTATGTTCCCGTTGGCGCCGGATTGCAATTCAATGTTTTTGATGAAGCTTTTATTTTCACCAATATTCAGTACCGTTATGCGCTGACTTCCACTGTTAATGATCATTTTTATTATACAATTGGCATTGCAGTGAGCATCGGTAAAAATAAAATAAAACCTGCGGAAATAGTTGAACCTGTGAAAAAGGAAATATCGAACAAAAATATAGTGGTTTCTGTTTATGATGAAGCAACAGGTTTGCCTTTATCCAATGTGGAAGTTACGCTTGCAGGACCAGACAATCAAAAAGTAAATGCATTCACCGATGCTGGCGGAAAAGCTATTTTCACTTCAATAACGCCTTCAAATTATGGTGTTTCTGGTTTGTTAAATCAGATCAGTTCTTCAACAAAAATTATTGAAAAAGAAGCCTTTGAGACTGAAGAAAATCAAATTAATATCAGCTTAACACACAACGATCCGCAGTTTACTTTGCAAGGTGTTGTGATCAATAAAACCCAAAATATTCCTGAAGGTAATGTGGTTGTCACCATCACAAACGATACAAATCAAAACATAACTTACGTACAAAGTAATTCAGAAAATGGTATTTTTCAATCACAGCTTAAAGCTGAAAGTGATTTTACGCTTGTTGGAAAAAAAGCCAGTTATATCTCTAACATTGTTAAAGTAAGCACTAAAGGTTTAAATAGAAGTGCAACGCTTTTTGTCAATTTAGAATTGGACATTGAAGAAGCAAAAGTCGGACAAAGTGTTGTGCTGAATAATATTTATTTTGAAGTTGGCAAAGCAACT
>DATIRG010000325.1:0-6343 GCA_035470005.1 Lutibacter sp.
AATTAAGGTAAAGAATATTAAAATAGGCAAGGATGATTCAAATAAAAATGCGTTACTGAAACTTTTTAAATCAACAAGTAATAAAGATTTGGAAAGACTTAAGGAAAAGGCGCTGTTAATGAAATCACATCATTTAAATGATTCAATTTGGATCAAATATAGTGACTTAACAAATGAGATTCCTGTTTTAAAAACTGAAGACAAGCAACTCTTGTTAAAAAAAGATAATTTTATTCAAAAAGAAGATTCATTAAGCTTATATTTGGTCACTATAAAAAAGGTGCTGCAAAGTAATGAGATTGCTCCAAAAAGCTATATTACACCTGCAATCAGGCAGATGATTTTACACCAGCGAAAATTATTATTATTAAGAAATATTGAAGAAACATTAATTAAGGATGCAACTAAAAAGAAACAATTTGAAATATATTAGCATGAAACGAAATACAATGATCATAGCATTGCTGTTATTTATAACGGGAATAAATGCACAAGAACGAATAAAATTAGATGGCGTAGCTGTGGTAGTTGGCAAAAATATCGTGCTTGATTCTGATATTGATAAATTTAAAAAAGAATTGCAACAACGCTTAGAAGGCAAACTGGACATTACCGATTGTGAAATATTGGAAGAAATTATGAACCAAAAATTGCTTGCACATCATGCGGTTATTGACAGTATGGTGGTTACTGATGTTGAAATAAATGAAAAAGTTGAAGGTAATATTGCTTATTTCACACAACAACTTGGAAACATGGAAAAAGTGGTGAAAATGTACGGATTTAATGATGAAGAAGATTTAAGAAAAGAACTATACGAAATCCAAAAAGAACAGTTGCTGATTCAAAAAGAGCGCGCAAGCATTACAGAAAAAATTGATGTGACTCCTGAAGAGGTAAGAACCTATTTTAAAAATCTTGAAAAAGATGGCAATTTGCCGGAATTTAGTGCTGAAATTGAATTGGCGCAAATCGTAAAAATGATCAAACCATCTGAAGAAGAAACCAATCGGGTGATTGATAAACTAAATGAAATTAAAAAGGAAATCGAAAGCGGTTTCAGTTTTAGATTAAAAGCAATTATCAATTCCGATGATCCAGCCGTTTCTGGTACCGGTCCGGGCGCTGCAGGTTTGTACACCATTACCAGAGAAAGCGGTTTTATAAAAGAATTTAAAGAAGTTGCTTTCAGTTTGGATGAAGGTGAAATTTCCGAACCTTTTGAATCCGGATTTGGATTTCACATTATTTTGGTTGAAAAAATAAAAGGTCAGGAACGCGATGTGCGCCACATTTTAATTCAGCCAAAAATTAGTCAGGCCGAATTAAAAGCCTCTTATGATGAATTGGCAAAAATCAGGGAACAAATCCTAAGTGGCGAAATTACTTTTGAAGATGCGGTTGTAAAACACTCAGAAGATAAGGAAACCAAAAATAATAATGGCTTGCTTTTGAATCCGCAAACCAACGATACGCGTTTTGATTTAACACGAATGGACCCAAATCTTTATAATAAAATCAGCAGTTTAAAAACCAGTGAAATTACCGTTCCTTTTTATGATGAAGTTAGGGGAGAATCTAAAATGCATAAAATAATTTTAGTGAAAAGCAAAGATGATGCGCACACCGCAAATTTCACGAAAGATTACGAAAAAATTCAACAATTGACCCTGCAAAAAAAGCAAGAGGAAACTGTGGAAAATTGGTCGAAAGATAAAATTAAAGACACTTACATTAAAATAAACAACGATTACAAAACCTGCGATTTTAAAAATAACTGGAAAAAGGACTAAATATGTCAGATGTTGCTGCATTAAAGGAACTGGTTGAAAAACATAAAGCGCTTAAACAAGAAATTGGGAAAGTAATTATTGGGCAACATGAGGCCGTAAACCATATTTTACTTTCTATTTTATGCAGTGGCCATTCATTGCTTATAGGCGTTCCCGGCTTGGCCAAAACACTTATGGTGCAAACAATTTCAGAAACCTTGGGCCTCGATTTTAAGCGCATTCAGTTTACACCCGATTTAATGCCTTCCGATATTTTAGGAAGTGAAATTTTGGATGAAACCACACATTTTAAGTTTTTAAAAGGCCCTATTTTCAGCAATATTATTTTGGCTGATGAAATCAATAGGACGCCGCCTAAAACGCAAGCTGCGTTGCTGGAGGCGATGCAGGAACGGTCTGTGACCATTTCCGGCCATCAACACAAATTGGAAAGTCCGTTCTTTGTATTGGCTACCCAAAACCCGATTGAGCAGGAGGGAACCTATCCGTTACCGGAAGCCCAGTTAGACCGATTTATGTTTTCCATAAATTTGGATTATCCAAGTTTTAGCGAAGAAGTTGAAGTGGTAAGAAGCACTACCAGCGATGTTAAAAAACAAATTAGCACCATTTTATCCGCAGAAGAAATAACAAATTTTCAGCGGTTAATCAGAAGAATTCCTGTGGCTGACAATGTGATTGAATATGCAGTGACATTGGTGTCTAAAACGCGTCCAAACACGTCTTATTCAACTAAAATGGTGAATGATTACATTGATTGGGGTGCAGGGCCAAGAGCTTCGCAATTCTTAATTTTAGGAGCAAAAGCCAATGCGGCCGTAAATGAGAAATATTCACCCGATATTGAAGATGTACAAGCGGTGGCTTATGCCATATTACGACACAGAATCGTGCGAAATTACAAAGCTGAAGCTGAAGGAATTACCGAAAAACAAATCATTGAATCTTTATTCTAAATCAGCCTTTGTATTTTCGAAAAAGCTGAACATGTTACCGCCATATTTTTTTTGGTAACTTAATCGTACGTGGTTTTTAAAATCGGTTTGTTTGGAGTGTTCCAAAACCAAAATCCCATCTTCATTCAGCAAATTATTTTCAAAAACAAGCGAAACAATTTTCTCAAACAATGCAAGCTCAAATTCGTAAGGTGCATCAGCAAAAATGATATCAAATTTAGAATTGGTCTTTTCTAAATAGTTGAAAACATCACTTTTCATGGTGGTAATTGACAAATCCAGCGATTTAGCCGTGGAGTTGATAAATTGGATGCAACCGGCATGTGCATCAACCGCGGTGATATTTTCTGTGCCTCTCGATCCAAATTCGTAACTGATATTTCCGGTTCCTGAAAATAAATCCAATACCGAAATATCATTAAAATAATACAGATTATTAAGAATGTTAAACAACGCCTCCTTGGCCATGTCGGTTGTTGGCCTTACTGGCAAGTTTTTAGGTGCCTGTATGCGTTTGCTTTTGTGTATTCCTGAAATAATGCGCATTTATTTAAATTGGTTTAATAAGGTAAAGTGTGAATGGGAAGGTATTTCATTTAATTGTAAAGCGGCATTGTTTGGAACATAAAACTTTACATTTCTGATATATTGATAAACAATAAGATAAAGCTCAGATTCCTTTTCGATATCTCCCATCAAAATGAGTTCAAATTCTTCCGGATTTAAATTTAATTGCTCGGCCGTAAACAGAATGTAGTAAATAAAATCTTCTTTGGTGGTGAAACTGAAAAAGTTGAACAGTTCCAGTTTTTTATTTTTAATGACCACAATTTCAAAATTATGGGCAGTGACATTTACAAAGCAAAAACTTCCTTCTAAATTTTTGTATTGATTCAGTAAATTTTCAATTAATACCGTTGATGAGTGTTTGTAATCGAATGATTCATAAGTATCCAACAAAAAATTATTAACATTTACAAAAGGAATATACACATTTATTATTTCTGAATTTTCGAGTTCATCGTAAGCGATAAAATCATTTTCCAAAACTTTTACGGTATAATGTAAATACTGAGCTAAGTTGTTTTTGTTAAATAATGGCTTTGGAACCTGGGTAACCAGATTGTTGAAATGTGTAACAAAAACCGATTTATAGTTAAGCTGCAGTAATTTTTCCTGAGAAAACAATTCTTTAACGCACTCCAGTTGTTTAAATGGAGAACCGTTAAGGTTGTCAAATTCATAAATCCCAAAAGCTTGAACCTTGTCCTGAATTTTATTATAAACACAAAAAGAAAATCCATCCAAACTAAGTTGGATGGATAAACAGTTATCTTCAGGATTTAACGAGTCTATTTCGTTAATCTTCAATTTTTTTATCTCCTTTATCATAATATGGAGGCCAGTTACCGTCCTCACTAACATCAGTTAATGATCCTACTCTAATAAATTCTCCTCTAATTTCCTCGCCACCAATAGCTTCTTTTTCTTGTTTCACAAGATTTTCATCCATACCGGCTAAAATTAAAGCTTTATCAACTTTTACTTCAAATACTGGTGCTTTTAAGCCCACGATTTTTTCAATTTCACCAATTTCAATTTTAAAATTTTGATCGGTTCCAGGGATTTTCATCATGTTTTTATAATCCTTGCCAATAAAAGCGTTTTTAACTTCATCGTATCCAATGGTGTCTACAACTCTTTCTTCAACTGTTTTTGTAATTCCGCCACCAACTGAAATTGTTCTGGGAACATATCGTGTTTGGGTTAATGCGAATTTTCCGTTTTCTATAAATTGTATAAGAGCTTCGCTGTCAGTAGTGTAAGTTCCGTTTACTTTTTTGTAAGCAATTTCTGCATCACGAATGATTTTTAAGTTATTGATTACTTTAGCGTACCTTTCCTTTTTTTCTTCATTGAATTTTATCGGTTTGGTAATTTCAAAATTAATTTTGTAAACTAAAAATATTGCAATGGCAATCAATAGTATCGAAATTATCCAATGCAATTTTCTTGGAATAAAGTTTACAATTGCATACGCTAAAAAAGCTGTAACTACAATACCTATTACTATAATCAAAACTGTTATCATCTGTATTTTTCTTTTTTTAAGTGTGTACGCAAATCTACAAATTTTTTTTAATGAGAAAAATTTTTAAGCATAAATCAATTTGTATATTTGGTTTTTATTTAAAATATGACAAAAACGGCACAGGAATTCTATACGAATCTGGTTGAAAAGTTTCCATTTGAACCCACAATTTCTCAAGATTCTTTACTTACAAAACTGACAGATTTTATACTTGAAAATAATAATAACGTCATATTTATTATCAAGGGATATGCCGGAACCGGTAAAACTACGACCATTAGCACGGTGGTAAATAATTTATGGCGGATAGGTAAAAAGGCGGTTTTGTTGGCCCCAACGGGCAGAGCAGCAAAGGTTATTTCGGGATATTCGAACAAACCGGCATTTACAATTCATAAAAAAATCTATTATCCAAAAAAAAATAAATCGGGTGGCGTAGATTTTACCCTGCAAACCAATAAGCATTCAAATACCATATTTTTTGTTGATGAAGCTTCTATGATTTCTGATGCACCAATGGGTGCAAAATTGTTTGAATCTGGCTCTTTATTAGATGATTTAATCTCCTATGTGTACGCTGGAGTGAACTGTAAATTGGTTTTAATTGGCGACACTGCCCAATTACCTCCGGTAAAATTGGCAATTAGTCCGGCATTGGATGCCAAAAAGCTGGCTTTAAATTACCAAAAAGAAGTGATTGAAATTGAATTAAGTGAAGTGATGCGTCAGCATGCAGATTCAGGAATTTTGTTGAACGCAACCGATTTACGGCTTATTTTGGCAAATAGCGGTTTTACTGATTTTCAGTTTCAATTGGGTTATCCTGATTTAATTCGCTTAATCGATGGGTATGACATTGAAGACGCCATTAATTCATCTTATACAAATATTGGCGTAGAAGACACCACTTTTATTGTGCGTTCAAACAAGCGCGCCAACCAATACAACGAGCAAATTAGAAGTAAAATTCGCGGTCAGGAAAACGAAATCTCTTCGGGCGACTATATAATGATTGTGAAAAATAATTATTTTTGGCTTGAAGAAACAAGCGAAGCAGGTTTTATTGCCAACGGAGATATTTGTGAAATACTGGAAATTTTTAGCATCAAGGAATTGTATGGCTTTCGGTTTGCAGAAGTTAAAATCAGAATGATTGATTATCCGAATCAAAAACCTTTTGAAACCGTATTGCTTTTGGATACACTTACTTCAGAATCACCTTCGCTTTCTTACGATGATTCAAACAGATTGTATCAAGAGGTTGCCAAAGATTTTGCCCACGAATCATCCAAATACAAGCAATTGCTGGCCATAAAAAAAAACAATTACTTCAATGCTTTGCAAATTAAATTTGCCTACGCCGTCACTTGCCACAAATCTCAGGGCGGTCAATGGAAAACGGTTTTTATTGAGCAGCCTTATTTACCCGACGGACAAAATATTGAATATTTGCGATGGTTGTATACGGCCGTAACAAGAGCGCAGGAAAAGGTGTATCTAAT
>DATIRG010000326.1:0-5219 GCA_035470005.1 Lutibacter sp.
GGCAATCATTACCGAAAAAATGAGCGGAACAATGATATCCTGAGCAATATAAAGCATGCTGGTAAACGCAAAAATTCCGATTAAGAGAATTGTTGTCTTTACGTAAAATGGCAAGTTAAAACTGTTACTTGTATTCATCCCTTAAAAATTCATTCAAAGGTATCGCTATTTTCTGCTTCATTAACTTTTTTAGATGAACGTTTTCCAAATAAGTTAAAAATTTTCTTTGCCATTGCTTTAATGGCATCAGGATTTTTTGCCACAACATTTGAGATTCCAAACATTAACGCCGATCCCAGAAGTTTTTTTATAGGGCTGTTAACAACACCTTGGAAAACAACTTTAGAAAGATAACCGGTTCCTAAACCAACAGTTGTGTTTAAAAAACCATCTTTTACAAAATTTGATTCTCCAAGATCTTTTAATGTATTTAAAATAATGTTCGCAGGCTTAACACTGTGATAAGCTGTTTGAAATTGTTCTTTCAGCGCTCTTCCTTCTTCAGCTTGTTGGATTTCTAAACGAATTATAGCAGCCCTTAGCTCGTGTTGTGTTTTAATTTGTTCCATTGGTTCGTTTATTTAAGTGCTTGTGAAATGATTAAATTACTTAAAGGTTTTTCAATCCATTTATGCAGAAAGAAATGCAATATAAGTCCGGCAACCAGATAAAATGCCGCAACAATAAAGAATCCGTAATAAAACTTCCCTAGCAATTCTCCAAGATACAGTGCTACACCAATGTTAAAAACAAGGAGAAACATAGATATCATGAGAATAACACTTATTCTTGCTACCACTGATGTGGCAACAACTGTGGTGGTTTCCAATGCTTTTAGCTTTGAAACCTCGTAGGTTGTTTTTCCAAAGGTTTCTGCTTTATCAAATAGTGTTTCAAATATACTGGGTTGTATTTCCATATGTTAATTTTTTAGACTAATTTTTTTGAAAGTTTTAATATTGGCTTGGTGTGTCTTAAATTTTTAAGTAAATCCAATAATAAATTTATTTAATGTTAAATGTATAAAATTGTTTTATTTTGCCTGATTTTTTACATGTTTTATTAATACATGGCTTGGTTTTTTTGTCGATTAATTATCATGTATTTTCTAAAATTTTAAAATGTTTTTCCATCAATTCAGAAAAGGTTGCATTTTTAAAAGGTTTTGAAATATAGTCGTTAAATCCTGTGTCTATTGATTTTTCTTTGTCCTCCAACAGTGCATAAGCAGTTTGGGCAATAATGATTACTTTATTATTGAACTGTCTAATTTGCTTTGTGGCTTCATAGCCATTCATTTCGGGCATTTTAACATCCATTAAAATTAAATCAATATCTGGATTCTTGCGACATATTTGTATCGCTTCTAATCCGTTTCTGGCAATTAAAACTTCTTTTGAGTACTTTTTAATTTGAATTGAAATTAATTCCTGTGTTGTTTCATCGTCCTCAGTTATCAATATTTTAAGGTTGTTGGTTAGATTTTTTTCAATTAATTCGGCAACAACGACTTTATTCACTTCCATTTCTTTTTTTATTGCTAAGTAAGGGATGGTAAAATAAAAAGTGGCTCCTTTTCCTTCTTCGCTTTCAACCCAAATTTTTCCGCCTAACAATTCAACATAAGCTTTTGAAATCGACAAACCCAAACCTGCACCTTCATAATTTCTGCTAAGCGACTCACTGCCCTGCCTAAATCTTTCAAAAATAAGTGTCTTTTGTTCCTTGCGAATGCCAACACCCGAATCTTTCACATAAAATTCGAGGAAATTGTTCTTTTTTTTACATCCAAATTCAATGGTACCTGTATTGGTAAATTTTATGGCATTTTTAACAAGATTTGTCATTACTGCATAAAGCTTTTCCTTATCGGTTTTTATCATTACATTTTTTTTCTCCAATGAATTTTTGATGATAAAAAGGATGTCTTTTTTGTCAGTTTCCGACTGAAAAAAGTTATGGATATACTCCATTTGATTATTTAGATTCGATTCTGAAATATTAACCTCCAAAATTCCCGATTCTATTTTCGAAATACTCACAATATCATTAATGATATTTAGCATCCGTTTTCCGCTGTTCTCAATAATTTTGATATATTCCTGTTGCTTTTCACCTGTAAGATTTGGCGATGTCAATAAGCCGGCAAAACCTAATATACCGTTCATAGGCGTACGTATTTCATGAGACATATTGGCTAAAAATGCCGATTTTAAACGATCGCTTTCTTCTGCGCGTTCTTTGGCAATAATTAATTCAGCCGCTCGTTTTTCTTTCACTTTATTTTGAAAAGCCAGTTCTTCATTGGCAATAATTAACTCTGCTGCACGCTTTTCTTTCTCTACATTTTGAAAAGCAAGTTCTTTATTGGCAATCACCAATTCGGCAGCCCTTTTTTCCTTCTCTTCATTTTGAAAAGCAAGCTCTTTGTTCGCCACAATTAACTCTTTTGCGCGTCTTTCTTTTACTTCATTCTGGTAGGCAAGTTCTTCATTGGCAATCACCAGTTCAGCTGCCCGTTTTTCTTTTTCTTCATTTTGAAAGGCAAGTTCTTCGTTGGCAATTACCAATTCGGCTGCTCGCTTTTCTTTCACTTTATTTTGATAAGCCAGTTCTTCGTTAGCAATAATTAACTCAGCCGCCCTTCTTTCTTTTTCTCTATTTTGAAACGCCAATTCTTTATTGGCAATAATTAACTCTGCTGCCCTTTTTTCTTTTACTTTATTTTGAAAAGCAAGTTCTTCGTTCGCAATAATTAATTCAGCGGCACGTTTTTCTTTCTCTTCATTTTGAAAGGCAAGTTCTTTATTGGCAATAGCCAGTTCGGCTGCCCTTTTTTCTTTCTCCGCATTTTGAAAAGCAAGTTCAATATTCGCGATAATTAACTCCGCTGCACGTTTTTCTTTCTCTTCGTGCTGAAAATCGAGTTGCATGTTAGCAATAACCAATTCAGTTGCACGTTTTTCGCTGGCTTTATCCATATAAATCATATTTGTAACTCGAATAAAAAATTATGTTGCTGAATTGGTAGTGCCTTTTGTTCCTTGCTTTTTTAAGCAGTTATTGCTTCATTTTATGATGAAAATAATGTTTAAAAAATTAAAAACTGTTTTTATTTAACAGCTTTATCTATAACATCTTCTGCTTCATAAATTGCATCTTCTATTGCTTCTTCCGAATTTCCTACAGTGTTTTTAGCCATTTTAATAGCTTCACTTTTTAAATTTTCAAATTTATTTGTTGCATTGTCCACAAATTCATTGAATTTTTCTTCAAATCCGTCAATATAATCATTACCTTTTTGAGAAATTCTCTCTCTGGTTTTTGATCCTTTGTTCGGTGCAAATAAAATACCTAATGCAGCACCAACTGCCGCACTTGCTAATGTTACTAAAATTACTTTTTGTGCTTTCATAATGTTATATTTTTTTTAAATGATTACTGTTTAATATCTTACAAAGATGCTTCCATTCCTGCCAATCATTGTTACATAATTTTGAAACAGAATTACATGATTCACACATTTTGCCAAAATAATGCGCAGCATATATTTCAATTGTTTTTGGGCGTTCCCTTTCAGGTCGCGCTTTACGTTATATCTTTTTTTCCGTTTCACTTCAAAAAAGTATACCACTGCAATCGCTAACGCATTAATTTGAAATATTAACAAACATTAAAATATAGTTAAATTCTGCCAAGGTTGTCAAGACCTCTCAAAACCGACCAAGTTTTCATTATCTTTGCGCACTAATTTTCAAAAAAATCGATGGTTTCAGTAGAAGGATTGAGCGTAGAATTTGGCGGAACAACACTTTTTAAAGATATTTCTTTTGTCATAAACGAAAAAGATCGCATCGCCCTAATGGGGAAAAATGGCGCAGGAAAATCTACCTTGTTAAAAATAATTGCCGGACATCAAAAAGCTTCCAGCGGACGCATTTCTGTCCCAAAAGATAAAATTACCGCCTATTTGCCGCAGCATTTAATGACAGAAAATGACCGAACTGTTTTTGAAGAAGCTTCTCAGGCATTTTCCGAAATTTTGGCCATGCAAACCAAAATGGATGAACTCAACCAACAGCTCACCATTCTCACCGATTACTAATCTGATGAATACTACAATATTATTGAACAGGTTTCTGCATTAAGTGAAAAATTGTACAGCAACGGCGAAATCAATTTTGATGCGGAAGTAGAAAAAATTGTGCTGGGATTGGGTTTTGAACGTGCCGATTTTAACCGCCCAACTGCCGATTTTAGCGGTGGATGGCGCATTCTCATTGAACTTGCAAAAATATTACTGCAAAATCCAGATTTAATTTTATTGGATGAGACAACAAACCACCTCGATATAGATTCTGTGCAATGGCTGGAAAATTTCCTTGTAAACAGTGGTAAAGCCGTGGTTATAATTTCCCACGATAGGGCTTTTGTGGATAAAATCACCACCCGAACCATTGAGGTGACGATGGGACGTATTTACGATTATAAAGTCAATTATTCCAAATATCTTGAACTGCGCAAAGAACGCCGCGAACAACAACAAAAACAACTTGACGAACAACAAAGAATAATTGCCGACACGCAGGAATTTATCGATCGTTTTAAAGGAACGTACTCAAAAACTTTACAAGTGCAATCGCGCGTAAAAATGCTCGAAAAGATTGAAATTGTGGAAGTTGATGAAATAGACACTTCTCATTTAAAACTCCGTTTTCCGCCTTCTCCCCGCTCCGGAACTTATCCTGTTACTGCAGAACATGTGTCGAAAACCTACGACAAACATTTGGTGTTTGATGACGCAACTTTTGCGATTCAACGCGGCGAAAAAGTGGCATTCGTCGGGAAAAACGGTGAAGGTAAATCCACTTTTATCAAAGCCATTATGGGCGAAATTGAGCACGGCGGCAAACTAACGCTCGGGCACAATACTATGATTGGTTATTTCGCTCAAAATGAAGCGTCTTTGCTTGACGAAACCGCCACTGTTTTTCAAACCATTGACAATGTGGCCAAAGGCGATATCAGAACTAAAATAAAGGATTTTTTGGGTGCTTTTATGTTTGGCAGCGAAGACTGGGACAAGAAAGTGAAAGTGCTTTCGGGTGGCGAGCTCACGCGATTGGCAATGATTAAATTGCTACTTGAACCGGTAAATCTTTTAATTCTGGATGAGCCTACAAACCATCTCGATATGCGAACCAAAGACATTTTGAAAC
>DATIRG010000327.1:0-3400 GCA_035470005.1 Lutibacter sp.
AATCCAATAATTCCCCATTTAATTTTCTTACTCAAAACATCAATATTTAGACGATTAAAAACATGCTAAAAGTACTTAATTTTTATTTGGCACAGAATTTGAATTTAATAAAATAACATCAAAACAAAATGATTATGAAGGCTATAAAATTACTTTTAGGAACGTTGGTTATAGGAATATCGTTCAGTTCCTGTATTGTTGACAACAGCATTGATGAACCTTATTATGTGACACTTGAAGAAGTTGTTTCGGTTAATGATTTGTGGTACATAGATTACAATAACACAACCGGAACAGGAGATGTGCCATTTTTATCGAAAGCCTTTACTATATCATTTATAAACGGAAAAGTTTATGCCAATAACAATTTGGTGGGAATTGGAACTGTTGGGAATGGTTATGGTATTCAAATTGGATTTTACGACACGTTTGACGGCCGCTTAAAAATAAATCATAATTTAGATGGATTTTATAATTTTGATGTCATTCAATTGTCAGTAGATAACATAAAATTAAGAGACAACTATAACAATGTTACCTATAATTTATTGGGATATCAAAAAATCAATTTTGATTATGACCAAGTTTTTTATGACAACATTGAATATTTTTTACAGGAGTACAATGCCTGGGAAAAAACCTATACAAGTACCGCCGGAGATGTAAACGCATTTGATTATGAAAATTTTTTACAGTTCACTCCAGAAAATTTAACAACATTTTATTCTTCCAAAGATAATGTTGGCACACCTATTGCTAATATATATTGGGATTATGTAGGAGATTATGCGGTGGCCAACGTTCAGGGATATGACAATCTAAAAATTTTAACATTAGATTATGATACTTCGGACAATGAAAGATTTGAGTTGACCGTTATAAACGATGGAAAGATAAGTTTGTATCATATAGCTTCTGGAACAACCTATGAGTTTACCGGAAGAGGTTATATACAATACTTAAAACCAAGTTCAAGTTTGGCAAAAAGCGCCACAAGCGATAAAGGCAGAGCCAGAACTAAAGTATTTAGAGAAACAGAAATTAGAAGAAATTTAAAATAAAGTTTGGTTAGTTGATTTTTGGTTGGTTATTTATAATAACCAATTGAGTTAGCCGCTCCCTCATCGGAGCGGCTTTTTTTTGTACCTTTATGGTTTGAAAAAAACATTACAAATGAATCATAAAACAGCATTTATTACAGGAGTAACTTCTGGAATTGGAAAAGCAACCGCACAACTTTTTGCACAAAACAACATACGTTTAATTCTTTGTGGTCGACGCGGAGATCGGCTTGCTGAATTAAAAGAGGAACTGGGTAAACTAACTGAGGTTACCACGCTTCAATTTGACGTAAGCAATAGAGAAGAAGTTTTCGCAGCAATTGCATCATTGCCAAATGAGTTTAATAAAATAGACATTCTTATCAATAATGCAGGAAACGCACATGGATTAAGTAGCATTCAGGAAGGAAATATAGATGACTGGGACGCGATGATCGATATCAATGTGAAAGGATTGTTGTATGTTTCAAGAGCAATTCTTCCCCAAATGGTGGAGCGAAATGATGGCTTTGTGGTAAACATAGGCTCTATTGCCGGAAAAGAAGTGTATCCTAACGGAAATGTCTATTGCGCCTCTAAATTTGCGGTAAACGCTTTAAATAAAGCAATGCGGATTGATTTAAACCAACACAATATTCGTGTTTCCGCAATCCATCCCGGCGCGGTAGAAACTGAATTTTCAGAGGTTCGTTTTAAGGGTGATAAGGAAAAGGCAAAAAATGTATATAAAGGATTTAATGCTTTGCAACCTGAAGACATTGCTGATATTATTTACTTTGTGATATCACGACCTTACCACGTAAACATAGAAGATTTGATTGTTTATCCAACAGCGCAAGCTTCGGCAACCATATTAAAAAAAGAGGTTTAAACTAAGTTTAAACCTCTTTTTTTACAAATACATATTCAAATTATGGGGCAATTTTAGTGATTAAAATTGTTCCGGTATTGGTTTCTTGTCCTTTTGTCACTTCAATTGGAAGTGTTGAAGAGAAAGGGATATAATCTGATTTTTCAATTTTCAATAAATAATTTCCTTCTGGTAAGCCTTGTAAAACAAATCGACCTTCATTATTTGTAAAAGTTGAGGCAGTTGGCGTTAAAAAAGTAATATCGGTTTCATTAAAAACATAAACCGTTGCATTTTCTATAGGCATTAAAACAGTTTCTGTTTCCAAAGCATCTGCAACGCGTCCTAAAATTGTTCCTGAATTAACTTCAGCAATCACCCTTATTACCGGTTTTAAATTATAATTTCCTGAAGCTCCTGCTTTTACGATGGATTTTTGCACATCCCAATCTAAAATAAATGTGTAAGAAAATCCTGGCTCTAAAGTAGTGTTTAAATGAAGTTTAAGTCCGGATTGCATCGCGCTTGGTGTGCTAAGCGGAATTTCTGTTGTTTCGCCATCTAAAACTACGGCATTGCCTTCTCCAAGAATCAAGCGAATTTGATTTAACATTCCAGATTCAATGTCTTCATCAGTTAAAACTAGCGTATTTCCGGCCACGAGTTCTGTTAAATCAACGCGATTTAATGGATCGTCAGTATTCGGTAACGTAAAACCTTCAAAACTAATCCAGCCGCTATCACCGTCATTTCGGTTATATTGAACATCAATAATATTAACCAAAACCTTTTCGTATTCACCTTCAGCATCCACTAATTTTAATTGAATACTTGAGGTGTTTTCAGCATTGCTGTCATTATTATCGCAGCTCACGAAGCTTAAAGTCGCAAATATCATTGCAACTAAAAATAAATTTCTTAATTTCATATTTATAAGTTTTAAATTTATATTTTTTAAATTTTAATTTGTGTTTGTGGAAACGCGTTTGATTTTTAACGAGGCGTTTTCAAAGTTATTGCCATTTTTAACGTTTTTAACATGATTAACAAGCGGCTTTTAATAAAAAATTTGTTGGCCCACAACGATGAAAACAGCTTTTACGACAAAAAGCTGAAAATTTCATTGGAACATAAAGAGGGAAAATCAAAGTTTTTGAAAATTGTTTGTGCCCTGGCAAATTCAAATCCCGAAAACAACTCATATATCGTAATTGGTGTTGATGATCAGTTCAATAAAATTGAAGGTGTCGATTTTTTTGACGACAGCAAGATTCAATATTTAATGAATTCCTATTTTAACAATCCGCCGAAAATTCAATATGAAAATATTCCTTTTCCGCGATTGCCAAAGCACAAAGTGGTGGGTTTGGTTACCATTCATCCATCAAATAAAATAGCGTCGCTCAATAAAAATATTTGGAAATATTTAAACGGAACCATTTTTTACAGACGGGGAAGCAACTCTTTATCAACCTTGGAAAAGTTTGAA
>DATIRG010000328.1:0-5319 GCA_035470005.1 Lutibacter sp.
GCAGATGATTATGCAAAAACAAATTTCAATGCAAACGCCTTAATTTCAGCCTTAAAAAAATTGTCTAAAAACGGTTTGAGCAACTTAACGCCACATCCTTTGTATGTAAAAATTCATTACTCCCACCCCACATTATTGCAACGTTTCTTAAATTTGAAAAAATAAATACAAATAATTGGTTAATCAATTTTAATCAGTATTTTTAAGCGATGACATACAACTTATCCATAGAGGAAGAAAATAAAGAGATTGCAAGGCGCTACAAGGATTTGTTAAAAGGCGCCTATCAAACATTTACGGATACCGACAAAAAAGAAATTAGAAAGGCTTTTGAGTTGGCTTTGGAAGCACATAGCAAACAACGCCGCTTAACCGGCGAGCCTTATATATTTCATCCGATTGCAGTTGCCAAAATTGTTGCTTATGAAATTGGGCTTCATGCCACCTCAATTATTGCGGCTTTGTTGCACGATGTTGTAGAAGATACCACATATAGCATAGAGGATATTGAGCGAATGTTTGGTGAAAATGTTGCGAAAATAGTTTATGGATTAACAAAAATTTCTCACCTAAAAAAGGATCAGGATGCTTCTGTTCAAGCTGAGAATTTTAGAAAAATGCTCTTAACATTAAATGATGATGTAAGAGTTATTTTGATAAAAATTGCAGACAGGTTGCACAATATGCAAACTATGGATGCAATGCCTGCAGACAAGCAAGTTAAAATTGCCTCGGAAACTCTTTATATTTATGCGCCACTGGCACATCGTTTGGGTCTTTATAACGTAAAAACCGAGTTAGAAAATCTTGGGTTGAAGTATACGGAACCTGAAGTTTACAATGAAATACATGACAGAGTTACACAAAGCAAGGAAGAACAAAATAAATATATTGAAACATTCTCTAATATTATTCGGGAATCTTTAGACAGAGAAGGTTTTGAATATTTCATAAAAGGCCGCAGAAAATCAATCTATTCAATTCATAAAAAGATGCTTTCCCAAGGTGTGAGTTATGATGAAATCTATGACAAATTTGCCATAAGAATTATTTATAAATCAACGCCTAAAGATGAAAAATTTGATGCTTGGAAAATATATTCCATTGTAACAGACCACTTTAGGCCAAACCCAAGCAGGTTACGAGATTGGATTAGCCAACCAAAATCTACCGGATATGAATCGCTTCATATTACAGTAATGGGTCCACAGGGAAAATGGGTTGAAGTTCAAATTCGTTCAGAAAGAATGAATGAGATTGCCGAAAAAGGTTATGCTGCCCATTATAAATATAAAAATGCAAATGAGCGGGAAAGCGGATTGGAAGACTGGCTGAATAAAATTAAAGAATCTTTTGAAAATGCCAACGGCAGCGCCATTGATTTTGTAGAAGATTTTAAATTAAATCTTTATGCCAAAGAAATTTTTGTTTTTACACCAAATGGTGATTTAAAAGCTTTGCCAAAAAATTCCACCGCATTGGATTTTGCCTTCGCTATTCATACACAAGTTGGAATGAATTGCAGGGGCGCAAAAGTAAATGGAAAATTAAAACCGATAAGTCATGTATTGCAAAGCGGTGACCAAGTAGAAATAATTACTTCAAAAAGCCAAAAGCCAACCATTGGCTGGTTAGATTTTGTGGTAACTGCCCGAGCAAGAAATCGTATTAAAAATGCCTTAAAAGAAAGTCAGAAGAAAATTGCTGAAGAAGGAAAGGAGATTTTAACACGTAAATTAAAACATTTAAAAATTGATCTCAATGAAAAAGTGGTCAATGAGCTTGTTGTTCATTTTAAGCTGAGAACAAGCCAAGATTTATTTTACAGAGTGGGAATTGGTTCTATTGACAATCCTATGTTAAAAGAATTTATCAGCAAACGAAACAATGCTTTTGTAAGTTTCTTCAAAAACAGAATCAAACGCAGTGCAATCAAACAGGAACTTATAGAAAAAGATGAAATTGTTGACAAATATGACTCTTTGGTCTTCGGAAAAGAAGAAGAACAATTGGATTACAAAATGTCTCCATGCTGCAACCCAATTCCGGGCGATAAAGTTTTCGGATTTATTACCATAAACGACGGGATTAAAATTCACAAGCAAGATTGTCCAAATGCAATCAGTTTACAGGCAAACTACGCTTATCGCGTACTAAGTGCCAAATGGATTGATTCAACAAAACAGGAATTTAAAGCCATTATAAAAATTTACGGAGTTGACCATGTTGGAATGGTAAATGAAATTACCCAAATCATATCAAACAATATGAATGTAAATATTCACAGTTTAAATATTTCGGGTGACGATGGACTTTTTGAAGGAAATATTACCGTGAGTGTAAAAAACCGGACACAGCTTCAAAAATTATGCGAAAATATTAAAAAAATTGACGGCATTGATACCGTAGACAGAATTTACAAACTTTAAATTTGTTCACAATTCAAAGTTAATAAATATGATACTTACCTGCTCTTTTATTAAAAAAATAGCATTAAATTTGTTCAGTTTTAAAACTCAATTAAGATAATTATGAGTAATGAAGATCAAAAAATTGTAAAGGCTGTTTTCGTGAGTTTTCTTGAAGCAAACAGCCATAGAAAAACGCCTGAGCGATTTGCTATTTTACAAGAAATTTATAATTTAGACCATCATTTCGACATTGAGTCACTCTATATCCAGATGAAAAACAAAAATTATAGGGTAAGCAGAGCCACACTTTACAATACCATTGAATTATTGTTAGAATCAGGTTTGGTAAGAAAACACCAGTTTGGACAAAATCAGGCTTTCTACGAAAAATCATACTTCGACAAACAACATGACCATGTCATTTTAACCGATACCGGTGAAGTTATTGAATTTTGCGACCCAAGAGTTCAAATTATTAAAAAGACCATTGAAGAGACTTTTAATATTGACATTCACAAACACTCACTTTATTTCTACGGAACAAAGAAAACAAACAACAATTAACATATATAATTAAGCAAATGGCTGTAAATTTATTATTAGGACTGCAATGGGGAGATGAAGGAAAAGGCAAAATTGTAGACGTCCTCACGTCTAATTATGATATAATTGCTAGATTTCAAGGAGGTCCAAACGCAGGACATACCTTAATTTTTGACGGACACAAACATGTTTTACACACCATCCCTTCTGGTATTTTTCATAAAAACGCGATGAATCTTGTTGGTAACGGCGTGGTGATTGATCCCGTAATTTTCAAAAAAGAATTAGAAAACCTTGAAAAATTTAATTTAGACATAAAATCTAAATTATTAATCTCAAGAAAAGCACACTTGATTTTACCAACCCATCGCCTGCTTGACGCGGCCAGTGAAACTTCAAAAGGAAAAGCCAAAATTGGTTCAACCTTAAAAGGAATTGGGCCAACTTATATGGATAAAACCGGAAGAAACGGTATGCGTGTTGGTGATTTAGAATTGGAAGACTGGAAAGATAAATATCATTCATTAACAGAGAAACACCTGAGAATGCTTGAATTTTTTAAAGTCGAAATTGAATACGATTTACCGGAATTGGAAAAAGAGTTTTTTGGAGCTATTGAAGTATTAAAACAACTTCCTTTTATTGACAGTGAAGAGTATTTAAATGAAGCCATAAAAAACAAAAAAACCATTTTAGCAGAAGGCGCTCAAGGATCTATGTTAGATATCGATTTTGGAACATATCCTTTTGTTACTTCTTCAAACACAACTGCAGCTGGTGCTTGTACAGGTTTAGGTATTGCACCAAATAAAATTGGCGAAGTTTTTGGAATTTTTAAAGCCTATACTACACGCGTTGGTTCGGGACCATTTCCTACTGAGTTATTTGATGAAGACGGCGCAACAATGGGAAGAGTTGGACAAGAATTTGGCGCAACAACAGGAAGGCCTCGCCGTTGTGGCTGGTTGGATTTGGTTGCCTTAAAATATGCGATTCAAATTAGCGGTGTCACCCAATTGATTATGATGAAAGGTGATGTGCTTTCGGGATTTTCTACACTAAAAATCTGCACTTCATACAACTATCAGGGAAAAGAAATTAGCCACTTGCCTTATAATATTGAAGAGCACAATGTGTCCCCTATTTATACAGAAATTAAAGGTTGGAAACAAGATTTAACAGGAATGACAAGTGCAGCAGCAATGCCTAAAGAATTGAACGATTACATTAAGTTTATCGAAGACTTTGTAGAAGTTCCCATAAAAATTGTTTCTGTTGGCCCAGACCGAACTCAAACAATTGTTAGATAAAAAACAAAAAAGCTTCAAAATTTGAAGCTTTTTTATTTTAATCGGTTTTATAAATTACATCCTACTTTTTCATTAGTTTTGTATCAAAATAAATAAGTTTGAAAAAATTACTTTTCGTCGTTATCATATTTATCAGTATTTCAGGATTTTCTCAAACAAAAAAAATTAAAATCCTAAAAGCCGATAACACTTTTACAGATCCAAGATTTCCGGATGCTACCATTTCCATGGGAAATGTTTTCATTGAGCACGAAGGCGCGACTTTGCGCTGTGACAAGGCCTATATCTATCAAGAAAGAAAGTTGGTGAAAGCGATGGGAAACGTGGTAATAAACCAAGGCGATACCATTGTTCAAACCAGCAAATATGCCGATTATGATGCCAATAAAAAAATAGCGACTTCCTGGGGAAATGTAGTATTGAAAGACGATGTAATGACTTTGCAAACAGATACTTTAAAATTTGACCGGGAAACGCAACAGCTTTATTATAAAAGTGGCGGAACGATTACTGATGCAACCAATGTTTTAAAAAGCAGAATTGGAGATTATTATTTACGTATCAAAAAATTTCAGGCTTTTACCAATGTTGAAGTTACCAATAAGGAAAGTAAAGTGGTTTCAAACCATCTCGATTATTATACCAATACTGGAATCGCCGACTTACACGGACCTTCAACCATCACAAGCAAGCAAAATTCTATTTATACCGAAAAAGGGCACCACAATTCAAAAACGAATATTTCGCACTTTTTAAAAAACTCCAAAATATTTTACAACGACCGCACCATTGAAGGCGATAGTTTGTATTACAATAAAAACATCGAATTTGCTTCTGCAACCGGCAATATCATTGTGGTGGACACCATCAATAAATCAATCATAAAAGGTGGTTATGCCGAATATTTTAAGTTGAAAGATTCTGTTTTTACCACCAAAAAAGCGGTGGCAATCTCATTAATCGAAAAAGATTCTGATTACATCCATGGTAATAAATTGATGGTTACCGGAAAAGTTGATGATCGCATTGTTAGAGCTTTTAATCGCGTAAAATTC
>DATIRG010000329.1:0-2184 GCA_035470005.1 Lutibacter sp.
GCCTTTGTGAACCATCATCCCTGGGCAAAAGAAGTAGGTTTGGTGTTGAATTTTGAAGCCAGAGGCAGTGGCGGACCAAGTTATATGTTGCTGGAAACCAACGGCGGAAACAAAAAGTTGATTGAAGCATTTCAGCAGGCAGATACCGACTATCCGGTGGCCACGTCCTTGATGTACAGCATTTACAAAATGTTGCCTAATGACACCGATTTAACCGTATTTAGGGAAGACGCAAATATTGACGGCTATAATTTTGCCTTTATTGATGACCATTTTGATTACCACACGCTTCAGGATTCTTATGAACGAATGGATATGAATTCCTTGAAGCATCAAGCTTCTTATTTGATGGCTACATTAAATTATTTTGCAGATGCCGATTTGGATAATTTGAAATCAGAGTCGGATTATGTGTATTTTAATTTCCCTTACTTCGGCCTGGTATTTTATCCGTTTTCTTGGGTAATTCCTATGTTTGTTGTTTGTGTTGTGTTGTTTTTGGTGGTGCTTTTTATGGGCGTTTTAAAAAAGAAATTAACCGTTAAGGGAATTGTAAAAGGATTTTATCCGTTTATGGCTTCAATGGTCACTTCTGCAGCACTGGCGTTTTTTGGCTTGAAATTACTGTTGAAAATCCATCCGCAATATCAAGATATTTTACACGGTTTTACCTACAACGGCTATTATTATATTGCCGTATTTGTGTCGCTCACATTGGCACTGTGTTTTTGGTTTTATAAAGGCTATTTCGCAAAAAGAAGCAAACAGGATTTGCTGGTTGCGCCACTATTTTTCTGGCTGTTAATTAACGGATTTGTGGCATTTTATTTGCCTGGCGCCGCATTTTTTATCCTTCCGGTTGTCATTTTGCTGGCCATCCTTTTTGTCGCGCAATTTTCTGTTTCCAAAGTTGATACGATGTTGGTTTTTACACTTTTCAGTATTCCTGTACTCATCATATTTGCGCCCCTGGTGAAAATGTTGCCAGTTGGGCTCGGACTTAAAATGTTGGTGGTTTCGGCAGTGTTTACCGTGTTGTTATTCGGATTTATGGTTCCGGTTTTTCAGCAATATAAAGACCATAAAAAGTTAAGTCTGGTGTTTTTGCTGATGGGTTTGATGGCCTTTATTTCGGCTTCCGTATTTTCATCCTATAGCGTTGATCGCAAAAAACCTAACAGTGTTTTGTATGTTTTCGACAGCAATAAAAACGAAGCCTATTGGGCGAGTTACAATACCGAAACGGATGATTTCACGAAACAATTTTTAGGCGAAAATCCAACGAAAGGAAGTTACGACGAAAACACAACGGCAAGCAAATACAGAACGAACATTCAGCTGCACACTAAAGCGGAAATCATTAATCTGGAAAAACCTGTAATTTCAATAGTTTCAGATACCATTATTGGCGCTGACAGATACCTGGCTTTGCATATTGAATCACCTCGAAATGCCAATAAAGTTGAGTTGTTGACCAAAACACCCATTCAGTTTAAATCGTTTATGGTAAATAAAGAGCCGTTGGAAAACGACACAAACGGCCAATATGTGTTTTCTGTGCAAAAAGGCACCATTATGAATTTTTACAGAACAAGTAAAGATGAAATTATTGAAATTGAATTTGTGGTCGATAAAAATCAAGTCATAGATATTGACGTTTTGGAAGCCAAATACGATTTGTTCAGCAATACGCAATTTAAAATAACGCCAAGAACTGAAATGATGATGCCCACCCCATTTGTGCTAAATGACGCAACCGTCATAAAAACCAACCTAAAATTTTAAAGATGAAGAAAGCAATGAGTATTATTTTTTTGATGACCGCATTTTTATCCTGCAAGGAAAAGCAAAAAGAGGAAGTCGAGGTTATTGACGAAACGGTTTATTTAAAACCTGAACTGAATGAAAAAAGCGCAAAGTTTTTATATCATTTTGCCTTCGAATGCATCGAGCAGGAATATCCAAATAATTTGGGGCAGGTTTTGGGCGACAAATCCTATTTGAAAGGACCATCGGAACTGCATCCCACATTTTACGGTTGTTTCGATTGGCATTCATCGGTTCACGGACATTGGACGTTACTCAATATTATGAAGGAATTGCCAAATTTCGAACACAATGAAGCCATTTTAAAGAAACTTAAAACAACCATTACCAAAGAAAATATTTTACAGGAAATTGACT
>DATIRG010000330.1:0-2978 GCA_035470005.1 Lutibacter sp.
TGTATTTGGAGGAAAACGAAATGATTATTTCGCCCATTTCACTGAATCAGGAGGATTTTAAGCAATTTATTTATGAAACCTCCAAACATCTCAATGCGCGATCTCAGGCACGATTAATTTCGGGTATTCGAAATTTTTTCAACTATTTGATTTTTGAAGAATACCGAAAAGACAATCCAACCGAACTGATTGAAACGCCTAAAATTGGCAGGAAACTGCCGGATACCTTGGCTTTAAAAGAAATTGATTTGCTTATTGGCGGCATCGATTTAAGCGAGCCGCAAGGCGAGCGAAACCGAACAATCCTGGAAACTTTATACAGTTGCGGCTTGCGTGTATCCGAACTTACGAATTTGAAGATTTCCGATTTATTTTTTGAGGAAGATTTTATCCGTGTTATTGGAAAGGGCAATAAGCAGCGCTTTGTGCCCATCAATTCCCAAACTGAAAAGTATATTTCATTTTACCTTAACTCAATCAGAACCCACATTGACGTTCAAAAAGGATTTGAAGACACGGTTTTTTTAAACAGAAGAGGAAAAAAATTAACACGTGTAATGATTTTTACGATTATCAAAAATCTGGCAATCAAAGTTGGCATTAAAAAGAAAATAAGTCCGCACACCTTTCGCCATTCTTTTGCCACTCATTTGCTGGAACGCGGCGCCGATTTACGGGCAATACAGCAAATGCTGGGTCACGAAAGCATTACCACTACTGAAATTTATATGCATCTGGACAAAAGTTTTTTAAAGCAGGTCATCAATACTTTTCATCCGAGAAAATAGGTAGTTTCAGTATTTTTACACATTTATTTTTACAAAACCTTTAATTAATGAGGAAAAATTAACTTTAGGCATTTTAGGCACTCCAAACTTTAGGCACTTATCTACTTATTCCGCACATAAATCAATTTAAACCGAACGCCGCTTTGCACGCGTTGGTCAATTTCAAACTGATTGAGCGATTTAAACAAAGGCGTGAGTTTTTCAAATCCAAAATTCCTTGAATCAAAATTGGGTTGTTTTTTCAGAATCAAAGAACCAACATCGCCTAAAAATGCCCAGCCGTCTTCATCCGCCGCATCCGAAACGGATTGTTTCAGGAACTTAATGACTTTTGGCGTTATCTTTTCTAAAACTGGTTTCTTTGGCTCACCCTGTTCGTCTTTTAAATCGTGATAAGGTTCTAAAATTTCCAGATAGATGAACTTATCACAAGCCACAATAAACGGATCAGGTGTTTTCTTTTCCCCAATTCCGTAAACCTGCATCCCCGATTCTCTAAGTCTGGTTGCCAATCGCGTAAAATCGCTGTCAGATGAAACCAAGCAGAAACCATCAACATTATTTGAATATAAAATATCCATCGCATCAATAATCATCGCCGAATCTGTAGCATTTTTCCCGGTAGTATAACCGTATTGCTGTATGGGCGTTATTGCGTTTTCAAGCAAAATGGTTTTCCATTTGCCTAATTGCGGCTTGGTCCAGTCGCCATAAATTCTCTTAATGGTTGGTGTGCCGTATTTGGCAATTTCCTCCATCATTTCTTTAATATATTTTGAAGGAATGTTATCTCCATCAATTAAAACAGCCAATTTTATGTCATTTACCATATTCTTAAATTTATAAAATGATGAATAATTAGTATTTTTATTTTTTTTATATCTTGTTTAATATTAGTAAATTAACTATAAGTTTATACAGTAATCGCAGAATAATTCTCAGAAAAAAATAGCAATATTACAAGTTTCAGATTAAAAAATAAATTAATATCTCGCTAAATTAGTTAAACCCAATTATAATACAGTACCTTTGCGGCTAATATTATATTTAAAATTTTTAACAATGAGTAAAGGAACAGTAAAATTCTTCAATGAAGCTAAAGGATTTGGTTTTATTAGCGAGGAAGGTTCAAACAAAGAACATTTTGTACACATTTCTGGATTAATCGACGAAGTACGCGAAGGTGACGAAGTTGAATTCGATTTACAGGAAGGTAAAAAAGGATTAAACGCAGTAAATGTAAAAGTTATTTAATATATACTTACCTTTTTACAATCTAAAGCCTGTCATTTTTGACAGGCTTTTTTTTAAACTAAAATCGCCAAAAAAATCAAACTATTTATACTCATTTTCAAGGTCTTAGATATAAAACAACGTATATCCAAACAATTCACCTACCTTTGCACTCGTTAAATAAAATACATGACATTTAAAGATCTAAACATTATTGAGCCTATCCTTAAAGCTTTAAGCGCTCAAGGCTATACCCACCCAACTCCAATTCAAGAACAATCAATTCCAATTCTGCTAAACCGAAACGACCTTTTAGGTTGTGCGCAAACCGGAACAGGAAAAACGGCTGCATTTGCCGTTCCAATATTACAACACTTATTCCTCGACCATAAAAGCACCAGTAACAATCAGCGCAAAATTAGAGCGCTCATTATTACGCCTACACGAGAATTGGCCATCCAAATCTCCGACAGTTTTACGGCTTACGGAAAATTTACCGGAATTAAAAACACCGTTATTTTTGGCGGCGTGAAACAAGGCCAACAAACGGATGCGCTTCGCAGAGGCGTTGATGTGCTTGTTGCAACTCCTGGAAGATTACTCGACCTGATGAATCAAGGTTATATTTCATTAAAAGACGTTGAATATTTTGTGCTGGATGAAGCGGATCATATGTTAGATATGGGTTTCATTCACGACATTAAAAAGATTATCGCCAAATTGCCGGCAAAACGACAATCGTTGTTCTTTTCGGCAACAATGCCCGCAGATATTGTGGATTTATCCAGAAAAATATTGGGCAACCCGCAAAGAGTAACCGTAAAACCTGAGCAGGCAACTGCCGAAAAAGTAGAACAGGCCGTTTATTTTGTCAGCAAAAAAAGCAAACCTAAATTATTGGTTCATTTGCTGGAAACCGAAGCAGTGGAATCTACCCTTATCTTTTCGAGAACAAAA
>DATIRG010000331.1:0-2258 GCA_035470005.1 Lutibacter sp.
ATGATATTGATGAGTTCGCTGCTGGCAATCCATAGAATAGACAAATGAAGCAGCAAATCAAAAGCCATTTTATAATCAACTTTCATAAATTCCTGGCGAATGTAGGTGTAGCAGGAAAAAAGCGCCAAGGCTACAAAAGCAAAGGAAATATAACGAATGCCAATATTAAATTCGCCAATTTGATAGTAAGCAGCCATTGTTTGGGTTAAATAACTATCGCGCAATTCGCTTAAAATGTACAATCCTTGGGTTAAAAAAGTCAAAATTGCAAATGCATTGAATCCGAGATTGATAAGACCGAACTGCCTGTTTTTTAACTTTTTGATATTCAGAAAAGAAAATACCGATAAGAAAAACAAGGAATAATTAAGTATCCAGATGGTTTTAAATTTCAGATAATCGTAGTTGTTATATTGCTGAAATACGTTGAGGTTGATATTGGAATCGGCATAAAGCTGGTTAAAGTAACTTTCAATTTCCATTCTGAAAGCAAAATACAGCGTTCCTAAAAGCGCTGCCGGAATCGCAAAAGAAACCAGTTTTTGTAATTCATTATTTGAAATTAAAGCCGAAGGATATTTTTTATTGTTATGCAGAAAAGTGATGAATCCGAAGGCGGCAACAAATAAAACCGAACTCAGGAAATGGATATTGAGAAGCGGCGTAATTTTTTCTGATGCATCTCCATAATAATTTAAATTATAGCCGGTTGCCCAATCCTGAAAAATACTAAAAACAGCAAGCACCATCAAAGGATAGGAAATTTTTTCATACACAGGGATATTTTTTGTCCTGCCAATCGAAAACAGCAGCGCGGCTTCGCCAACCCATAGAAGCGTCACCCAATTTCCGTTTAACTGCACAGGAATTGCGATGGTGATAAAAACCAACACCAAGCCTGCCACAAAGTAAAACAAGTTTTTATCGCCCAGTTTTTGCCGGTAAATAACAAGGCCAACCATAAAATGTAACATCGCGTTGCCGAGCGTAAATAGGCCCAGTAATTGGGTGCCGATTTCGTGGCTGTCCAAAATGGCATAACCAAATGCATAAAAAATAAAGGAATTGGCAAGCAATAATAAAATGTCGAGAATTTCAAATTTTTCCTTTTGAAGCAGTTTAAAAGCCAAAAATGTTGCGTAAAAAGTGGTAAAAAAGATAAAAATAAAAGTCAGCGCCAGTTCAAAGTGTTCGGCCATTTCGTATTTTGAAGCGTACCAGGTCGCAAACATCCCCCAGGTGAGCACAAAGGCCGAAAAATACAGCAGTTTCCAATATTTTTTAAAGGAAATCACCAAAATGCCAATATTGATAATGGCCATATAACTGAAAAGTACAGCCACATTTCCCGAGTCTTCGCTCAACAAAAAAGGAACTGCGTAAGCGCCCACCAATCCGATGAGCGCAATAATTTGTTTGTTGTAATTTAAAGCGGCGACAACGGTAAAAACCGTAAAGATCACCATAAAAATAAATGCTATTGTTTGTGAAAACAGGCCGTAAAAACTGAACGCGGCATAGGTCATAAAATACAAAATCGCCACAGCACCACTCACCAAAACGGCACTGAAATTTTCATATTTTTCTTTCAATTTCAATCCGAAACCCAAAAGTCCCAAGCCTACCAAATATCCCAAAATCACCCTTGTTAAAGGACTTATCAAGTCGTGCTCAATGGAATATTTTGCGCCAATTCCCACACCAATTACGGTAATGGCAATCCCAATTTTATTGATGAGGTTTTCTCCGACAAATTTTTCCCAATCAGCGGTGATTTTTGGCAGATCGTCAGCAGTTGATACAGCTGATTCGCTTGTGTTTTGTACAAATTGCGTTTGCGGTTTTTGTGCTGTTGCAGTTGCTTTTGGAATAACAATCCACAATATGAAATAAAGCAAAAATACAATTCCAAAAAAGATGGTTAAAAACAGCCAAAGAATACGCACTAAAATTCTGTTGATACCTAAATACTCAGCCAGTCCTGCGCAAACACCGCCTAAAATGTTGTGATCGAGATCTCTGTATAATTTTTTGGGAGCGGTACTTTGGGTGTATGTTGGATGTTCTTTAACAGGTTCTTCTTTAAGAAGTGTGTTCTTTTCTAACGGATTTTTGCCGGCATCAACGCGAAGTTGGGTAATTTCATCCCTTAATTCCTGCACTTCTTTTGAAAAAACGGCCTGTCTTTTTAAAAGCGTCTCCAGTTTGCTTAGCAGGTGGTCTGTTTGATCTTGTTGCTCGCTCATAGGATTATTTTT
>DATIRG010000332.1:0-5393 GCA_035470005.1 Lutibacter sp.
GGACAAAGAAAAGGTGGGTTTTACGATTGAAGTTTTTTGCCAGGTGACTTTATTGGTGCATTCAAAAGATATGATCACGCGATTTGAAAATGCCATAAATAAATTAGATGAAGTGATGGAATGCTTTCACGTAGCCGGTAATTATGATTATTTGTTAAAAATAATTGTGAAAGATATGAACTGTTATCAGGCTTTTTTAAAGAACAAATTATCGGTATTAGATTCTGTTGCCAATGTACAAAGCACTTTTGTAATGTCATCAACCAAAGACAGTACTGGATTTATGCTGGCATAAAAAAAGTCCAAATTAAAAAATTTGGACTTTCAAAATAGTCAGTAGTTATTATTTTTTGGCAACAATAGTCACCTGAAAATCGAAATCGTCGTTGATAAACTTGTCTTTCAAATCATTAAAAAATGTTTTTGAATTATATTTTACGTTAAAATCGGCTCTATTAATTTGAAAAGTATCGCTTGTTAAAGTCACATTGTCTTTGTTAACCGCAAGTGTGGCAGGAAATGTAATTTGTTTGGTGATGCCTTTAATGGTCATATTTCCGGTCACATGAATTTTTGTTCCTTTGATTTCACTTTTGGTAATGTCAAATTTTGCTGTTGGAAATACAGTAACATCAAAAAAGTCGGCATTTTTTAAATGACCTTCCAGTTTTGCACTTCCGTCATTGTCTTTAATGGTGTTCATATTGGCAACAAAACTTCCGCCGGTTAATTTATTATTCTTTACGGCAATGTTTCCTGAAGCCAGTGTAATGGTACCTGTATGATCACCTGTTGGTTTGTATCCTTTCCAGGTTAATTTAGAATTTTCAACAGTTACTTTAAAATTATCTTGTGCAACTGCCGATTGGCTTACAAAAGAAAAAGCGGCAAAAGCCATTGCAAATAGTATTAATTTTGATTTTTTCATGTTTCGTTATTTATAATGATTATTAATAAGTGCAATGATACTAAAAAAATAACCAATGTTTTTTAACGAAAGTGTTTTTATATTTTTTTTAACGATTCTGCTATCCTTTTTTTAATACAATTTGCTCTAAATTTTTATTCACGACCATCATATAAAACTCTTTTATTTCATCATAATTAGCAGAAGGAAAAATAGCGGTATTTATTTGCAGCATTGAATAAACATTAATGATTCCTGCTTCAATTTTTATGCTGAATCTATAATCACCATAATTTTCACTCAGGCCTATGGCAAGATTTTCAGGAACTGATTCAACAACATATCCCGCGGGAATTTTAATACCAACCTTATTGTCCATAATAAAAGGAGCGCCAAAATCGATTGGATAATCTCTTTTTTCCAATTTAAACGGATTTTTTGTCATTGCATCAAAGAATAATGGCTTGAAATAAATTTTATCCCCTATTTTGTCCAATAAATCTTCTGAAGTAAATTTAAACATTTCAATAATTGGCTTATAAATTTCGCTTTTATTTACAATTTTAAAATCTGAAATTTCTATATTTCCATTTTCTTCTTCTACTTTTAAAATGACATCATCATCCTTCATTTTAGCATAGTTATCTCTATAATTTAAAGCATTCAAGTTGGAGTATTGGGTTCTTCTAATACCTTCAATTGCGCCTGCATCATTAAATGTGATACTCATGGAAGAATTGGTGTCGGATGATTTAGCGGGTGTCAAATTTACCCAGGCAGAGCTTTCGTTTTCTCTCACAATTCTTCCTTGCCAGTTTAAAGCCCTTAACGGCAATATATTTGGCGCACTGTATTCTTCGGTTGCATCCAATAAAATTAAATTATTTTCAATTTCTACAGCGGCTATTACATAGTTAAAACCATCTATTGTCGGAAAAATTGGGACGCCGTTAGATCTTGTGCTCAAAATTACAGGACTCGCCTTAAAGCCTGCTTTATTAAGCATGGAAACCAAATTTAAATTGATATCTGCCACATTCCCAACGCCTTCTTTGTATGCTTTTCTTGTTCCGTTAAATTTTGACAAACCATAATAACCATTCCATTTAATTTTACTTTTCACCAAGTCAAGGATACCGGTAATTTTTTGTAAATCGGATGGAGATGCCGCTAAAACTAAATTCAAATCATCCGAAAAGTGATTGGATTTATAAATTTCAGTGCTAAAATCATAATTGTCATAAATTGTTTTCACTACATTTTCCCAAGTGGTTGAAAAATATTTAACCGGTTCATGTGGCCAGTGTAATTCTGAATACTCATATTGAATGGCTGTTTTATAATTGTCTAAATTACTTACATAAGCTTCTTCAATCATTGCAGGAACATTTGTTGCATTGTAATATTCAACTTGAGTAAAATAGTCAACTTTTGTTACGTTTACGGTAGAAGTTACAACATGTTGGTTAGAATCGCCTCCCTGACGGATTCTTTCAGATAAGCTAATTGTGCTGCTCTTCTTTTCTTCTTTTGATGTTACAGTAAAATAGCCTTTAGATCTTTTGTTGTAAACAAAGTACTCAGGAATTTCCATTTTAGCTTCAATTTTTTTTATCGGAATTTCGTATTGAAATTGAAGATCGTCTATTCTTTTAAACGGCGAAATAATTTTATAAGTCCATTCCAAAACACAACCTTCTTCAAGGCCGGGCATGGTGAATTTTTGCTGGGACCAATATTTATTGGTTTCCTGGTCAAAAACATCCTTTTTGCTTAAATCCGTTTCTACAATCTTATTGCCATCAAACGTGTAGGTTGTGGCTTTTAAATTAATAATTTTTTCTCTGGCGTTTGATGAATTGTAGTAATCTATTTTTTTTGTGGCCCAATCAAAACCCTCCTTATTGTAGATTTTTATTCTTTCATGAATTTCAGTGATCACCATAAATCCCTCATTTTGCTGATATTCTAAATAAGTTTTTCTGTTATTGTACAGTATGGCTGCATTGGCCGCGGAATCTAATGGATAGAATTTCTCCAATAATTCCTCTTTTGATACTTTTCCATACTTGTAATCTTGTGCAATTATTTCATTGGCCATTAAAGTTAAAACCAAGGCAATTAAAATCTTTTTCATAGCAGTTATTTTACTTAATTAAAATTATTTTTGAATTATCGTGTTTTGCAATTTCTTTTCTGAAGTTTCTATAAAGTTCATAGTCTTCTTTTTGATAGTTACCTGATACAATTTTTAATTTTCTTGTATAGAGATAAGTATGGTCTTCTATTTTTATCAATTCAATTGAATACGTTCCGAATTTTGTGTTCAATTCAACTTTTTCAGGCAGGTATTCAATTTTTAATTGCGTTGGAAGTACAATTTTAACTTCATCCATATCCAAAAAATTCATAGAAATCTCAAAAGGCAATTTACGGTCTCTTATTCGTGCAGGCGCTTCACTGCCATTATTAAAAGCATTTATTGGAATGAGTAGTTGCGTACCGTTTAAAACCCCATAGTTGGTGGCCGTAAACGCCAATTTTTCTTCAAACTTAAAAGCATCCTTATTGTTGAAAACTTCTATTTTTGAAAACTTAATATTGTTGATGTTAGACAAATATTTTTTAAAAATAATATCAAGTTCCTTCTGATTTTTCCCGTCATTACTCAATAAATTATCATCGTATTGTGTGCCTGTTGACTCAATATAAACATCTTCAGTTATATTCCCCTCGCTGTCAATAGTGAAATTTCCTTTGGTAGTTTGAAGATTTTCTTCTGTTTTATATATTTTGGTATGTTTAATCACACCGCCATCAGGAGATAAAACCAATGCATCCCTGTCATCCGTAAAACTGCCTATTTCCGCAAACGGATCTTTTTGACTGGTGCATTCCAGCCAAATATCCTGATTGGCGATTGGAACATATAAAATCATATGATTTCCTTGTGGGGAAGCAATCGTTTTATTTAAACTTCTCTTTTGTCCGCCGAATATTAATGTGTGATATGAAGCTACGCCAACTTCTTTCAAAAGTGCCGCAGTATAATTTGTCAGCGCTTTGCAATCTCCATAACCCAGCCGGTCAACATCACCTGCAAGCATTGGTTTAAAGCCTCCAATGCCAACCTGAACACTTATGTAGCGCACTTTACTTTGAACGTACTCATAAACTATTTTCGCTTTTTCAACAGGATCTGAGGCATTGGCAGTCAGCCTTTTTATTTTTTGCTTTGTGTCTTCGGGCAATTCAAGGGTGTTTTGAATTAGGTTGTCATAATACCATTTTCCAAATTCTTTCCAATTGAGTGCCTCACCATCAACACCTTCCAAGTTAAATTTACTGAGTCCGAATTTTACCGTTGGAAGAAAATCATACAAAGCTGGCGTATGTGGTTCCCGCTTTAAAGCAGCAAAATCCTTAATTTCATAGGATAAAAATCCCGGTTTTTCTTCTTTAGTGATTTCGAAATCTTTAAAATTTTCTTCAGCTTTAAAAAGAACAATATCCGACGGATATTTTAAGGAAAATTTGGCCGATTTTACACTTTGGGAATAACTGCCATTCAGAATCCAATCTGGAATAAAAGCAGTATTTGAGGTATTTATTTCATATTCGAAATAAATAGTATAGGGGTAAGAAATTGGTATGTGATTGTAATGTATTAATCTGTTATCATTAAATAATGAAATTCCGTCAAACGCACTGTAATCCTTAAAATCACTCTTTTTAATTTTTTTTACAACAGCGCCTTTACTGTCATAAACGGTTGCTTTAACGTTGTTTATTGTTCTTCTTTTATCATAATAAATGGTAAGATTTGCGTGGTCATCTCCTAAGTCATTATAAATGGTTATGGCAGTTTGAAAACTGATAATCATTTCTCTTTGAGATTTAATCTCAATGGCCAAATTTTCAAATCTGACAACAGAATTTGCGTCTTCTTTTAGGTTTTCCGGAATAGACAGGCTGCTAAAATCAACATCCTGTGCGTAAATTAAAACATTAAATAAAAGAAAAGTAAGCGTAGTAATTTTTTTCATGTGGGGCAATTTCACACAAAGCTAACTATAATTATCAATAAAACTAATCTAATCTCTATTTTTTGAATCTATGATAATTGTCACCGGTCCGTCGTTGATCAATGCCACTTTCATATCGGCACCAAACTGACCGGTTCCCACTTTTTTGTTAAGCAGAAATTCCATTTGCGCTATAAATTGTTCGTATAAAGGAATCGCGATTTCGGGTTTTGCAGCGTAGATATAAGAAGGGCGATTTCCTTTTTTGGTGCTGGCATGCAAGGTAAACTGACTTACCACAATGGCGTCACCATTAATTTCCAGCAGCGATTTATTCATCACGCCGTTTTCATCATTAAAAATGCGGAGATTGGCGATTTTTTTGGTGAGCCATTCAATATCCGTTTTATCATCAGCCTCTTCAATGCCCAATAAAATAAGCAATCCGCTATGAATCTCAC
>DATIRG010000333.1:0-1944 GCA_035470005.1 Lutibacter sp.
TCAAAAAAATAACACAAATTACAATAACAACGCTATAAAAACAACTTTGCGCAGATTGAAATTTCATCATTTTTTTAGCTTTTAAATATAGGTTGCAAAGGTACTGAAATATTCAATTATATAAATCGATAACAATCATAATTTTAATGATTTTTCCTTTTTTCTGAATTTATAATGATTATTATCACAATAATTACGCTTATTTTCTTAAAAATCGTTCTTATTTATGTTTTACTACAATTAATATAAAAACAGGCGTATAAATTTCCCTCTTGCTTTTTTATATATGCTTAGGTGAGAAAGTTAAAAGCTATGACAACCATTTAATAATGTTTGTCTAATTTTACGCACTATTGATGGTTTAATAAAATAAAACAGCACACATTGCACATTAAAATCACTTTTTTAGGTACGGGAACATCCCAGGGAATTCCGGTTATTGCAAGCAAACATCCAGTTTGTTTATCGGATGATGAGCGCGATAAACGATTGCGTGTTTCCATTTTGGTTGAATGGGAAAATTTCACTTATGTGGTAGATTGCGGCCCGGATTTCAGGCAGCAGATGTTGCGTGCCAATGTTTCAAAAATTAATGGCGTTTTATTTACGCATATCCATTCGGATCATACGGCCGGATTGGATGATTTGCGGCCTTTTAGCGCCCAGCTTGGTGCGGTGCCCGTTTATGCGAAAAAAGATGTTTTAACCAATTTGGCCAGGCGTTTTGATTATATTTTTAATGAGGAAGATAAATACATTGGTGCGCCCAGCGTTCAGCAAAATGAGATTACAAATCAGTTTTTTTTTATCCAAAATTTAAAGGTTGTTCCTATAGATGTCAATCACGGCAACCTTCAAATTTTTGGGTATAGGTTTCACAACATCGCTTATTTAACCGATGTTAAATCCGTTTCAGAAGAAGAAAAATTAAAATTGCAAAATTTGGATGTGCTCATCATCAATGCGCTACGTCTCGAAACGCATCCCACGCATTTGAGTTTGGCCGAGGCCATTGAATTAAGTCAGGAATTAAAGGCAAAAAAAACTTATTTTACGCACATTAGCGTTCGTTTGGGATTTCATGACGAAGTTGAAAAAACGCTTCCAAAAAATATGTTTTTGGCTTATGACGGGTTGGTTTTAGAAGCTTAACTCGCTAAAAAAAATGATTATTTGGGCGTTGCCGCTGAAAAAGCGGCCGGGTTTTCTGTTCCAAACTTTTTTCGCTGAAATAGCGCAAAAAGGTTTTCCGCTTCAACCCCTAACGCAAATTTCATATACAATTCATCATTCAAATCGGTAAATAAAAAACGGCTTCCATTTTATTGAAAACCGCTTATATTTCATTGTAAATTTTAATTATTTCAGAATTCCTTCAATTTGATTAAGGGTTTCTGTTGAAAACTCCAAATTGTCCAAAGCTTTTAAACTGTCCAGTAACTGTTCGGTTCTGCTGGCGCCAACCAAAACCGAGGTTATTCGTTGGTCTTTTAACAACCATGCAATTGCCATTTGCGCCAAACTTTGTCCCCTTGATAAAGCAATTTCATTTAACTGCTTAACTTTTGAAATCAGCGCTTCATCAATTTGAGCGGTTTTTAAATAACGGCCATCTTTTACGGCTCGTGAATCTTCAGGAAAACCTGCCAAATATTTATCGGTTAAAATTCCCTGCTTTAAAGGAGAAAAAGCGATGGCTCCAACGCCTTCATTTTCCAAAAAATCCAAAAGTCCGCCCTCAACCCATCTATCCAACATACTGTATCTCGGTTGGTGAATTAAACATGGTGTTCCAAGTTCTTTCAATATTTTGGTTGCTTTCAAAGTCTCTTCTGCGCTGTATTGGGAAATCCCGACATAAAGTGCTTGTCCCTGCCTAACAATATGATCGAGCGCACCCATAGTTTCTTCCATCGGCGTTTCCGGATCAGGTCGGTGGTGGTA